>JAGBFY010000051.1 GCA_017936245.1 Kiritimatiellia bacterium | reverse complement strand
CACGGAGTCGTTTTCCAATGCCTACTTCAAACGCGATTTCACGTCGGAGTTCAAGAAGGCGCTTGTCGAATATGTGCATGGCGGCGGAGCGCTCTTTATCGCGACATGTCAGAGCGGGACTGTGAATGTCGATGGGCTGCTGCTGGCGTATCCAGGCTGCCTTGGAAGCGCCTTTGGCATCGTACGGGACCGTACATGCGGGTTCGTTAATGGCGGTGCGCACACGGCGTTCAGCGATCCATTCCAGCTCGTCTGCGTCGCCGCCGCCGGTGCGGAAGACCTCACGGACGGCGTGGGCGAAGTTCTCGTGAACCTGACGCGCGCGCTTTCGTTTCCTAAAATCGACAAGAGAACGCCAAGCGCCGCCTTCCCCGTCGTCCGCACGCCGAATGACGCGGCGGTCGGCGCCGGGCGTCCCGTGATGGCCGCCGCGCGGTTTGGCGAGGGGCGCGTCTTCGTCTGCGGCGATTTGACGGCCTTCGTGCCGTTCCGGATCGAACACGCGGACAACGCCGCGCTTCTCATCAATGCGTTCGGCTGGCTGGTGAACCGCCCGGTCAATGCGGCGCGGCGCGGGGCGTTCGCGCGTTCGCTCTTCCTTACGGAGTCGGATTTGAAAAAAATCAAACAGGAGGAATACAAATGAGTACGATGATTCTGGCGGCGGCCGCTGTTTTGCTTTCGGCCGACTTCACGCAAGAGACGGTTCTGTTCCGTCGCGAACTGCATTCTACGGGATCCGGCCCGACAATATGCTCGTGCCCGCAGGAGTACATAGAAGACCTTCGGTCTATGGGCTTCAAGGCGTCTCGGACGCACGACTGGGCGCTCATCAACCCGGGCCAGCGCGTCTGCGACTATTTCCACATTTTTCCGCTCATGCACCTTGACGCGAAGGATCCGGCGAACTACGTCTTCGGGCCGACGGACTACCTGCTGAAGCGGACGCGCGAGGAGGTCGGGCACGACATCTTCTTCCGCCTCGGCACCTCTATCGAGCATTCGGGCAACAAGGTCCACTTCAACGCACTGATCCCCGAGGACTTCGACAAGGTCGCCGAAACCTTCGCCGCCACCGTCCGCCACTACAACCGTGGCTGGGCGGATGGCTTCCACTGGGGCATCAAATACTGGGAAATCTGGAACGAGCCCAACCTCAAGACGGCCATGTGGTTTCTGCCTGGCGGAGACGAGGCGAAAGACGGCGACAAGGAGGAGCAGGCGCGCCGCGATGCGAAGCGCCGCGACCTCTTCGTCAAGTTCTTCGTGACGGTACTGAAGCGGCTGAAATCGGAGTTCCCTGACATCAAGGTCGGCGGCCCCGCTTTCTGCTGGTGGGACGAGCCGTATGCGCGCGCACTTTTCGACGGATGCCGCGCGGCTGGTGTCGAGCCGGACTTCCTGTCGTGGCATCGGTATTCCGAAAACCCGGCCGAGTTCCTCGAGCAGACGGAGGCGGCGCGGGCGCTTTGCGACGAATACGGTTTCAAGAAATGCGAACTCATCATTAACGAGTGGCATTACTTCGGCCGCAGTGACTACGACTGGGAAATGCTCCGTTCGCCCGACCCGGAAATAGTCGCCAAGATATGGTCGGGTCCCCGCTCGCACAACGGAATCGACTCCTCCTGCTTCAATCTGGCGGTTCTCTCGCAGTTCCAGACCTCGAAGCTCGATCAGGCCTATTACTACGGATGCAAAAGCACGGGAGCCTGGGGCTACATGGACGAGCACAAGCGGAAGTTCAAGGTTTTCTACGGACTGCAACTTTTCGGCCGCTTTGCAAACGGCTACGCGAAACTTTGTGCGGCGACGGGTCTCGATCCCGCAGACGAGTCAGTCGTCACCGTCCTCGCCGGCAAATCGGCCGATGGTCGCAAACAGGCGTTGCTGGTTTCGGACTACAGGGTGCGTACGGACTGCCTTGTCGTCGACATGAAGGGCGTTCCTGCGGATGCGAAGGTGACTGCCACGGTTCACGACTACACGCGGGACATTGCGCCGGCCGACTTCACTTTCGAGAACGGCAGGCTGACGCTCCGCAAGCCCGACTGTGAAAGCGCCGCGTTTCTCATCGAGTTCGAGCCCCATGCCGGTGCCGCCGGTGCGGCGACAAAATGATCGACATCCTACATCGGCGGCACAATGAGCGTGGCGAATTCGGACGTGGGAGCACGAAGTCCGATGCGGGGAAGTGCTGCGAACGGGAATAACTGGGGTGGGACCCTGAAAAGAGTGAGAATTTCGCTCGTGAATCAGGTCGTTTTGTGAAATATTGCAGTTTGAATGGGAATCTGTGGGGATCCTACATGCGATGGTGAAAATCTTTGGTGAACAGGTGGCGGTTTTGAGAGATATGGTTGCTTGAAGTGAAGGTTTAGTTGGAGTTGGAGGATGTTAAAGTGGAGGAGTTGGTGGGTGGGGGAGTTGTCCTATTCAGTGAATATCGGCAAGTAGCCGCTTCCATTCGCCTATCATGTAATGCGGGATGATACGGATATTGTCAATCCTTCCAAGGTTCTCTTGTGATGTGCGAATCCCTAAAGCAATCCCTTTTTCTTTCATAAGCAGGTGGAGGCTCTTCATAGCTCCTCGCGTGCCTGCCTTGACTTCTATGGGCAGGACTGCTCCGTTATGTTGCATGAGATAGTCAACCTCGGCGGTTGAGTTGGCCGCCTCTCTATGCCAATAGAAGAGTGAACCGTCCGTGAATGCGTCTGTAGACTTTTGCAGTTCAAGGCCAATCAGTATTTTCGCGAGTTTTCCGCTGTTTATGAAATCGGCAGGGGATTTTGAAACTAAATCGGCTATATTGAGGTCGCACTCGTGCAGATAAAGCCCCGTATCCAAAAGGATAAACTTGTTGGACTTTGGATTGATGTCGCCTCCAAGCGGGATGCCGTTGGCATGGCATGACTTAATCTTCACGACAAGCTTGGATAGTTCGAGAAGTTCGGTTGACTCTTTAGCCTGTTTGTAGGATAGCTGAAGATCTGAATTCGTATAGATGAACTTGCCGCCAGTCTGAGAGATTATGGAGGAAAGAGCGTTTCGGATTCGTTCGGCAGGGACTTTTTCGTCATACTTGCCGAAGTCTGCCTTGAGTGATGTCATGATGTCTTGGTGCATCCGCTGCACAGTAAGGAAACTTTGTGTTTTGGCGTAGGCGTTTACTGCGGCTGGCATGCCTCCTACGATGATGTATGTCTTGAGGAGTTCGAGCAGCATGACGTGGTCAGTTTCTGAAAGAGGATTTGAAAATGTCGCTTCGCGCATATGCTCAATCAGTATCCCATCGCCAATAGCTTCCGCGAATTCGGTGAATGAAAATGGATAGATGAATGTGTTGCGTATTCTGCCTACACCAAAGTCTTTAAGCTTCGTGAATACGAATTCAAGGAGAGATCCTGTGGCGACGACATGAAGTTCCGGCATGTCTTCGTAGAAGTAGCGAAGTGCAGAGATGGCCCGAGGGCAGAGTTGAATCTCGTCAAGGAACAGAAGCGTTTTTCCTGGCGTAATTTTCTTGCGGAGGATAGCTTCTATCTGTCGCAGAATGCGGTGGACATTGAGGTCATTTTCAAATGCAGCAAAGAGCCGGTCGTCCTTTTCGAAGTTCAGCTCGACAAAGGAATCAAATTGCTTGGCGAAGTTCCGGATTGCAGTAGTTTTGCCACTTTGCCTCGCACCACGTAGAAGCATCGGTTTGCGAAATGGGTCGTTCTTCCATTCAATTAAGGCGGAATCAATGTTTCTTGGTATGTACATAAGAAAATCCTTTGTTTTTGCGCTCGATTTTAACAGAATTCGGTTGTAAATGCAAGTGTTCAGCCGAAAAACGAAGGTAAAACATCGCCATTTTAGCCGAAAAACGAAGGTAAAAAAGTATGGTTTTGGACGAAAAACAAAGGTATTACTTTCTAAAACCCTGCCGCCTACTTCAAGGCTTGGCGCTTGGCAAAATGGGGAGGAGACTTCGACCCTGTCCGCGTCGCCGTCAATGAGGCTATTGCATCGTTCTCTACGAAGAATCCCGATGCGGATCGTCGCATCTGGCTCAAGATCGCGAACCGCGTAGGCGCTGAGGTGTTCATGGATGCCGTATGGCAGAAGCAGTCGGAGATTGGGCATGATCGGATTCTTGGAGGGACCCTTCAAAAGGCAACGCGCAAGCTGCGCGTTGTACGGGTGGGGTTACGGCAAATGGATGGGATAGGATTTTGTCCGCACGGTTATGTGTAGTTTCGAGTTATGCGATGGCTCTACGCATAAGAACAGCTTTTTTTTAGTGGCTTCAAAGGTTGGCGTTTGTGTTGGCATTTGTTGATTTCGTGTGTGAAATAGGGTATAATTTTGGCATCATTTTTATACAAGGAGCATTCACTAATGATTACACGTCGTAATTTCTTCGCAACAACCTCGCTCGCGCTTGCGGCGGCAGGGTGTCAGTCCATTTCGAAAAACGGTTCCTGCGCCAAGTGCGGGAAGGTCAACTTCAAGCTTGGCATGGCCGGATATTCGTGCAACAGGCTTTCGACCGATGACACGCTTGCTCTTCTGAAGCGTCTCGATGTGAACTATCTCTGCATCAAGAATTTCCACCTTCCATTCGAGGCCACTGATGCCGATATCGCCACGTTCAAGCAGAAGTGCACCGACCATGGCGTGACAGGATATGGTATAGGCCCCATCTACATGGATCTTGCCCAGAAGGATAAAGTTCGCACGTATTTCGATTTCGCAAAGCGGGTCGGCGTGAACACGATCGTCGGTGTGCCTTTCGAGTACAAGATGATCAACGGCAAGAAGACGCGTTATGAATCCCGCGCTCTCTGCGAATACATCAGCGGCCTCTGCAAGGAGTATGATGTACGTTACGCCATCCACAACCACGGTCCGGACATTCCGTATCTTTTCCCCACCGGCGAGACTTCCTGGAATATGGTCAAGGATCTCGATGTGCGCATGGGGCTTTGTCTCGATGTCGGCCACGACTTCCGCGCAAAGGCGGATCCCGTCGCGTCGATCCGCAAGTTCCACACGCGCATCTACGACATGCACATCAAGAACGTCAAGTTCGATCCCGTCAAGAACCGTGCCATGCCGATGCCGCGCGGTGATATGGATATGTGGGCGATCGTGAAGGCGCTTGTCGAAGTCGGCTACACCGGAGTCTGCTCGCTCGAATACGAGTCCTTCCCGCCCAAGGGTGAAAAGCCCGGCATCAAGGCCGAGGAGGTCGCCGAGTCCATCGGTTACTTCAAGGGTTTGATGAAGGCGGCCGGATGCTGAAGTCCGTGAGGGCGGTTCGTTGAAGCGGATCATTCTGCTTGGTGCGACCGGATCCATCGGTACGAGTGCGTGCGACGTGGTGCGCACTCATCCAGATGAGTTCAAGGTCGTTGCGCTGGCGGTGAGGAACAACCTCGCCGCCGCTGAACTTATTGGCAAGGAGTTCGGGGCAAAGGTCTATTCAGGGGAGGATGGAGCGCTCCGCGCCGTTGAAGAGAACGATGCAGATGTCGTTCTTGTGGCAACGGTCGGCCTTTCCGGGCTCAAGCCCACCCTTGCCGCCATCCGTAAGGGAATGGATGTCGCCCTTGCCACGAAAGAGGTGCTTGTCGCCGCGGGCGAATTTGTCACGCGAGAGGCCGCCGCCGCGAAAGTGCGCCTTCTGCCGGTCGATTCTGAGCATTCTGCGATCTTCCAGTGTCTTCAAGGGATTGACATTCCGCGTGAAGTTTCGCGTCTCGTGCTTACGGCGAGTGGAGGTCCGTTCCTTGACGCGCCCGAAAATCTTGATGATGTGACGCCTGAGCAGGCGTTGAGGCATCCGCGTTGGGATATGGGACGAAAGGTCACGGTGGATTCATCCACCATGATGAACAAGGGTTTTGAGATAATCGAGGCCCGTTGGCTTTTTGATGTTCCGATGGATCGGATCGATGTGGTCGTGCATCCGGAATCGATAGTCCATTCGCTAGTCGAGTTCACGGATGGAGCCACTCTTGCGCAGCTTTCGCCGCCGGATATGCGCGTGCCGATACAGTATGCGTTAACGTGGCCGCGCCGTTTGCCAGCAGAGCGCGCGAAACTTGACCTGTCGGCGTTGGCATCTCTCACATTCCGTGCGCCGGATGAAAACCGTTTCCCAGCTTTGCGGCTAGTGCGCGATGCGGAAAGGGCGGGTGGCACCCGTACAGCGGTTCTGAGTGCGGCAGACGAGATAGCGGTATCCCGTTTCCTTGATGGAGATATCCGCTATACCGATATCATCAAGCTGGTTGCCGATATCGTGGAGCGAGCGCCGGAAATCCCATGTGATTCAGTGGAAGCCGTGCTTGAGGCCGATCGTACAGCCCGCGAGCTTGCTGGTGCCTGGTAAGCTCGCGGATAAGCGAGCCTATCTGCGTCCGTGGCCGTGGCGTCCGCCGCGACCACGGTGACCACCCCATTCTTCGGTGGTGGAGTATATCGTTTTGATCGTTTCGCGGATTTCCCTTGCATCGGAACTGCTGTATCCCAGTTCCTGAAAGGTTTTGTCGAGAAGAGTGTTGCGTTCTTTGGCGCTTGTTTCATGAAGATCGCGGCCAAGTTTACGAAGTTCGCCGAATGCGGCATCCCGCTCTTCCTTTGTAGCGCCGCTATCATGGCGGATGATCTCCATCAGCTCGGCGCGTTTTGCGATCAGATCCTGATATTTCTCGTGGGTTGCAATCTGGCTTTTGCTCCAGCCTCTGGTGTCGATGGATGCGAGCGTATCCAGCTTGTTCTCGGTGCGTTGCGTCATCCTGTTGCGGAACTGCGCCATGCGGTTGGTCATGGTCGCGTATCTTTCAGGCTCATCCTTTTTCATCCTTTCAAGATCCGCCATGAAATCGCCGGGGCCGCGAGGACGGTTTTCCGCGACCTCGACGGTGTTTGTCACGGTGCTCTGCACAACATTTGTGACAACTGTTGTTGCGATTTTTACGCGTGTCGATGAGTCGGCCACGCGTTTTTTCCTTTTAAACCCGGAATCATGCACTTCGGCGGTGATGTTTTCCGTCGGCGCCGGCTTGACCGTCCATCCGATGGCGACACCTGCAAGAAGGGCCGCACCTGCAATCAGAAATGTGTTTTTGCCCATTGCGGTCATTCCGAGAAAAGGGGAGTGGAGAAGTAACGCTCGACTGTGTCGGGAAGGATCGTTACGACCGTCTTGCCGGGGCCGAGCCGCTTTGCGAGCTTAAGCGCTGCGAAAACGTTCGTGCCGCCGGAGATGCCTGCGAGAAGACCTTCCAGGCGGGCGAGGTCACGTGCGCATTTCAACGCCTCTTCGTCCGTGACTACGCAGATGTGCGAATATATCTGTGTGTTGAGATTGTCCGGAATGAGTCCGTCGCCGATGCCCATCTGAAGGTGGGTTCCAACCGTTCCTCCGGCAAGGATGGCGGCGTTCTGCGGTTCCACTGCCCAGATCTCGATTCCGGGGTTCTGCGCTTTCAGGACCTCGCCGATTCCGCTCAGTGTTCCGCCTGTGCCAACCCCTGAGCAGAACCCGTGGATCGGCTTGGCCGCCT
>JAGBFY010000551.1 GCA_017936245.1 Kiritimatiellia bacterium | reverse complement strand
GGTCCGAACGTCCGGCTGGAGCCTCGAAAGGGTTTCGACCTGGAGCGGATCGTAGCACACGCGAAGGAGAAGGGCGTGGGCATATGGGTTTGGATACACTGGATGCAGATCAGGGATGTGGGGATAGAGGAGACTTTTTCTCGTCTTGAAAAATGGGGCGTAGTTGGTGTAAAGACGGACTTTCTCGATCGTCAGGACCAGGAGATGGTGAACTGGTGCGAACGCGTCTGCCGGGCGGCCGCGCGCCACAGAATCATGGTCAACTTCCACGGGTCGTTCAAGTCGACCGGTGCCGAGCGCACATGGCCCAATATGATTACGCGCGAGGCCGTGCGCGGCAACGAGATGAACATATTCAGCAAGACCGTTACGCCTACGCACTGCGCGACGCTACCGTTCACCAGATTCCTGCTTGGTCCTGCCGACTTCACACCCGGCGGGTTCGGCAATGTATATTCAAGGGATTTCGTGCCGCAAGTCAAGAAGGGTCATCGCTACGGCGACGAGACGGACCGCTGTCCGCACTGGGCGGAGGAGATGGGGACGCGAGCACATGCGATAGCGCAGTGCATCCAGTTCGACTCTCCGCTCATGACGCTTTGCGACTGGCCGGACCGCTATCGCGGCGCAGACGGTATCGAGGCGTTGCGCCGACTCCCGGCGGCGTGGAAGGATACGCGTCCTGTTGCGGGCAGATGCGGAGAGTTCTACGCGGTCGTCCGCGAGGCGCACGACGGAAGGTTCTACTTCGCTGCGACGACGGTAGACGCCCGAACGGTTGACCTTCCGCTTGACTTCCTCGGCGAAGGCGAATGGACGATGACCGTCTATGTGGACGACCCTGTGCGCACTCCTTCGGACGCCAAGGCGATTTCCATCGTCTCGCGCACTGTCCGCAAGGGTGGAACGGAGCGCTTTGCAATGTGCGCCGAAGGCGGCGCGGTAGCGGTGTTTGAAAGGTTCAGTGCTTGTTATCCTCCCGTATCCAATGCTTCTCCTCGGTTTGCGTTTCAGGTGTATGCTGTTAGAGATCTTTGCGAGAAGGATTTCCCGGGAACATTGAAAGCCGTGAAGGCGCTAGGGTATGAAGGTGTGGAGACCGGAAGGTTCTACGGACGGAGCGCGAAGGAGATCAGATCTCTCATGGATGAGGTTGGGCTTAAGCTGGTTGCGCTACAGCTCTATCCGGATGATCTCACCGAACCGAAACTCCGCGAAACCCTGCGCTTCACGAAGGAGTGCGGGACAGATCGCATAAACGTGGCCTGGTTTAAGGGAAGCTCGGAAAATCATCGTGATTGGCAACTTCTTGTGGACGTGGTCAATCATGCCGCCGAGGTGGCGGCAAAAGAGGGTATTACGATCGGCTATCACAATCATGATCAGGAATTCCTGATCAAGTTTAACGGCAAATATGTGTGGGACTGGCTTTGGGAACGCTTTTCGCCGCTCGTAAAGCAGGAGTTTGATGCCGGGTGGTGTTCTCTTGCGGGCGTCGATCCTCACGAGGTGCTGAAGCACTATCCAAATCGCAATCCAACGGTACATGTAATGCCGGCCATATTTGATAAAACAGCACTTAAGCCTGGTTCCGCAGGTGTAGGGTCGGAGCGAGACAAAATAGACTGGCAAAAACTTGCGTCCGAATTTGCCGCTGACGGCACGCAATGGTTTGTGGTCAAGCCGGTGACATTCCCGGATTCGATCGAAGATTTAAAAGCCAGTATTGAATATCTCAAAAAGGATGATAAGTGATGGACAGCAAGTATGTGAAATGGATCCTGCGGGGACAGACCCTACTTGCTGTGCTGGAAATTTTAAGTGGACAGGCTGCGATTTTGAGAGATATGGTTTCTTTGGAGAAGGGGACGCGTTAGTTGGAGTTTCAAGCTTGCAAAGAAAGAAAAAGAAACATGAATGTTAAAGTGAACAGGAAAGAGCAGATACACCAGCTATGGGTCAAATGACCTTCGTACCAAGGGTGCAGGAAGCGGTATGGGCTTCTGGCGGCGAAAGAGTTTGTGCGCTCAATGGCGGCTTGGGTGATGTGGGACGGGTAGGACGCAACTAACCATTCCATCTAATATTCCAACACAACATGTGCTATAATATGCGCAAATGAAACCGATAGCGACATCTACGAGCGATTTTGC
>JAGBFY010000550.1 GCA_017936245.1 Kiritimatiellia bacterium | reverse complement strand
CGCACCGTGCGAGCGTCTCCCATACGTTCAGCAAGTGTTAACCTGGCACCTGCTGTTCCGTATCATACTCCAATCCGCGTCAGACTTTCAACCCCTATAGTTGCTCTTAAAAAAAGAACGCGGATACATTACCAAACAGACGAAAGTTGCGTGGGAACAGCGGCTGTTGGTGGCGGTTGGCGGGAGATGCTCGGGGTGAGAGAAGGTAATCCCGGTTTTCAATTATCATCCATTGGGTGAAACCCAAAAACAGAGATTGGGTAGCAGCTTTATAGCCTCAAACGGAGATTCTCAGCACAAAACTGACTAATTTATGTTTACTCTTCTGGGCTTTATGAAAAACTACAGTCTCTGGCATCCGACGCAAGCCTAAAAAAAAATGGGATTGCAATTGAAAATGGGTTGTGATATAATCCCCGGCGTTTTAGGAAAACAAGGTATGAACAACCGTTTCGAGTTTACGCGCTTTTATTACTACTTCGGCTTTAGCGGCCGGAGCGGTTTCGCGTACGCTTGAATGGTGTAGCAGCCTGAATGCAAGTATATGCGGTCCCGCTCCGGAGAAGAGCGAGGCCGTTTTTGTTTTTTCAAGAAAAAGAATCATACATAAATCTAAACCCGAAAGAAGGAAAACCAAATGATAATCGTGCTGAAGAAGGATGCCGATCCGAAACAGGTTGAAAGCCTGGTCGGCTGGCTCAAGGAGCGCAAGATCACTCCGCACATAAGCGCAGGACACCATGAGACGCTCATCGGATGCGTCGGTGACGTGGCGAAGATGGATGTGGGCCTTGTGCAGGCGTTGAGCGTCGTCGAGAGCGTTCAGCGGATTCAGGAGCCGTACAAGGCGGCGAACCGCAAGTTTCAACCTGAGGATACGGTTGTCGATTGTTCGGGGGTCAAGGTCGGCTGCGGAGATATGCCGGTAATTGCGGGACCTTGCAGCGTGGAGTCCGTAGAGCAGATGGTCAGCGTCGCCAAGAGCGTCAAGGAGGCGGGCGCCTCGATGCTGCGCGGCGGAGCGTTCAAGCCCCGTACATCTCCCTATGCGTTCCAGGGACTCGGCAAGCGGGGGCTGGATATCCTTCTTGAGGCGAAGAAGGAAACCGGTCTTCCCATCGTGACGGAGCTCATGAGCATCGAGCACCTGCCGCTCTTCAACGATGTGGACGTAATTCAGATTGGCGCGCGCAACATGCAGAACTTCGATCTTCTCAAGGAGGTCGGTTCCATGACGAAGAAGCCGATCCTGCTCAAGCGCGGCATGTGCGCAACGCTCCAGGAGCTTCTCATGAGCGCCGAGTACATAATGGCGAGCGGCAACCCGAACGTAATGCTCTGCGAACGCGGAATCCGCACGTACGAGACTGCCACGCGCAACACGATCGATCTTACCGTCATCCCCGTTTTGAAGCGGCTTTCGCATCTTCCTGTCGTCATCGACCCGAGCCACGCCACGGGCTACGCGCATCTCGTGGAGCCGTGCGCGATGGGAGCTACGGCGATGGGTGCGGATGCGCTCATCATCGAAGTGCACAACAATCCTTCTAAGGCACTCTGCGACGGCGTGCAGAGCCAGACGCCCGAAATGTTCGCGTCAATGATGAAGAAGCTTAACGCAATCAAACCTTATGCATGGAAGAGAGGCTAAAATGAACGACACAATGGAATCCATCAGAAACGACATAAACGGAATCGACGATGAACTCGTGAAGCTTTTCGTGAAGCGCATGGAGGCATCTGAAAAGATGCCGAGGTGAAGCGCGGTAACGGTAAGCCGGTGCAGGACCCTGCGCGCGAACGGAGCATTCTCTCGAAAGTCGCGCAGGCCGTCGGTCCGGAACTTGAAAACGAAGCGCGCCTTTTCTTCACGATGCTGATGTCAATGTCCCGTGGCCGTCAACGCGCCGAACTCGCCGGCGAGTGTCCGTTCGTGAAGTCGATAGCGGAAGCCGTAGCATCAACACCGGAACGTTTTTCTTCTTCGGCGACGATTGCGTGTCCCGGCGTGGAAGGCTCCTATTCCCAGCAGGCGGCATGCAGACTTGTCAACTTCCCGACGATATTCTACTTCAAGGGATTCGACGATGTGTTCTCCGCAGTGGAGAAGGGCATGTGCGATTACGGAATCCTTCCGATAGAGAACTCCGCCGTCGGAAGCGTGACCGCAGTATATGACCTTATGGCGAAACACAACTTCAAGATCGTCCGTGCCGTGAAGCTTCGCATACGCCATGTGCTTCTCGCGCCGCGCGGGACGAAACTTGAGGACGTAAAGGAAATTTCAAGCCATCCCCATGCGATCGCCCAGTGCTCCGAGTTCCTGCATCAGCTTCCGGGCATCAAGGCAGTTCCTGCGACGAACACCGCCGCCGCCGCCGCGATAGCGGCGTCGGGACGCAAGGATGTCGCCGTGATCGCCTCCCGCGAATGCGCGGAGCTGTACGGACTGGAGGTCATAAAGGAGGATATATCCAACACGTCGAGCAACTATACGCGTTTCATCTGCATATCCAAACGGAATGAGATATATCCCGATTCGGAGAAGTTCTCTGTGATGATGAGTCTCAATCACCGTCCCGGAGCGCTGACGGATGTGCTTGTGAAGTTCGCCGCTGTCGGCGTGAACCTCACGAAGCTCGAATCGCGTCCCGTGCCGGGTTCCGATTTTGAGTTCCGCTTCATCTTCGACTTCGAGGCGAGCCCGAGCGATCCGCGCGTGGTGAAGATGCTTTCCGGTTTCGCGATGGATCCTGAGATCGAGCATTTCACATTCCTTGGCGCATACTCCGAGAAGTGATAAAATGTGCGCCATGACGAATATCCGCATAAACGCGTCGACGGGGTATGACGTGCTGGTTGGATCCGGCGCGTTGGAGCGGGCGCCCGGTTTCATCCGCTACGCGCTCCCCCGCGTGAACAAGGTTGCCGTTGTTACCGACAGCAATGTCGATGCGCTGCATTCATCCGCAGTCGTGTCGCATCTAGCCGCCGCAGGGCTTTCGCCGGTGAAGTTCACATTCCCGGCAGGAGAGAAGTCGAAGAACCTTGTAACGTACGCGTCTCTGATCGATTTCCTTGCCGGGAACCGTCTGGACCGTACGGATATCGTCCTTGCGCTCGGCGGCGGGGTGGCCGGCGATATGGCCGGCTTCGCCGCCGCCACATACAAAAGGGGAATTGACTTCATTCAGATGCCGACTACCCTGCTTGCGATGGTCGATTCGTCCGTCGGCGGAAAGACGGGTGTCGATATCGCCGCCGGAAAGAATCTTGTCGGCGCATTTCATCAGCCGCGGGCCGTGTTCTGCGATCTGCGTTTTCTCTATACGCTTCCTGATGAGTGGCGTATGGACGGGATGGGCGAAGTGCTGAAGTATGCGGTGCTTCGCGATCAGGGTCTTTTCGGGAGGCTTGAGTCCGCTCCGCTTGCGCCGATAGGCGAAAGCGAGATAGCGGCCTGCATCGGAATGAAGCGCGACATCGTCGAAGCGGACGAGAAAGAGTCCGGCGTACGCAAGCTCCTGAACCTCGGGCATACGTTTGCGCATGCCGTCGAGAAGCTGAGCGGTTTCGGCATCTCACACGGACGCGCCGTAGCCACCGGTATTGCGATGGCATCCCGCGCGGCGGTGAAATGCGGTACGCTTTCCGGCGAAGATTGCGCCCGGATAGAGTCGCTTGTCTCTACGATGGGGTATGATTCCCATGTGCAGTTCGCCGCTTCGGATATCGCCGATGCCATGCTGGGCGACAAGAAGGTTGAAGGTGACTCGATCGATCTTGTGCTTCCGCACGGAATAGGATGCTGCGCGGTCAGCCGTACGCCTCTTGCGGAAATCGGGAAGGTGGTTGCAGATGCAATCTGAACATAAGGGCAGAATGATTCTCCCGGGGATGCGGCGCGGACGTGTGACCGTTCCGTCGTCTAAATCGATAGCGCATCGCGAACTGATAGCCGCGATCCTGAGCGGTGTTGCAGAGCCTGTCATACGCGGCGAGTCGAAGGATACGGAGGCTACGCGCAGATGTCTGAACGAGATGATGTCCGGCGGAGACGAATGGCATTGCGGCGAAAGCGGATCGACGCTGCGCTTTCTAACGCCCATTGCGGGCGTGATGGGATGGAAGGGACGCTTCATCTGCGAAGGACGTCTTGCTGTGCGCCCGCAGATGCCGTTTGAGAAGAAGTCGAAGTATGTCATTCCCGGAAATGTGTCCTCGCAGTTTGTGTCAGGCCTTCTTATGGCGCTTCCTCTCGCTGATTGGGACAGCGAAATTGTTGTGGAGGGAAAGTTCGAAAGTTCCGCATACGTGGATCTGACGGAAAGCGTCTTGAAAGATGCCGGAATCGTCATTGAAAAACCAAGAGCAGGACATTGGCTAGTGCATGGTGGTCAGCACTACGCCATTGCCGGTGGCCGTGAGGTCGAAGGCGATTGGTCTCAGGCCGCATTCTTTCTTGCCATGGGTGTGGACGTGGAAGGATTGAAAACGGATTCGCTGCAGGGCGACCGCGCTGTCGTTGAACTTCTCAATAAGCAGGTTGTGGATGCGTCGCCGGTGCCGGATCTCATTCCCGCGCTTGCGGCGCATGCCGCCTTCCGACCGGGGACGACGAGGTTCGTCAATTGCGGAAGGCTTCGCATCAAGGAGAGCGATAGACTCGAATCTACCGCTGCAATGGTGAACGCCGTTGGAGGTATAGCATCCATTGACGGTGACACGTTGATTGTCGATGGAGTGGAGAGTCTGCGTGGTGGAAAGGTTGACGTGAAGGACGATCATCGCATCGCCATGTCCGCCGCCGTGCTGGCATGTGGCGCGTCGGGGCCTGTAACCGTCAATGATGCGTCTGTGGTCGCAAAGTCCTATCCTGGTTTCTGGAGGGATTTCGATAGTTTGGAAAGGATTGAGAAATGAGCAGTTCCTACGGAGATAATTTCCGCATATCGATTTTCGGAGAGTCGCATGCCGCGGCAATCGGCGTGACGATTGAAGGACTCCCTGCGGGTTCGCCTATAGATTCCGGAAAGCTTCAGGAGTTTCTTGAACGCCGTGCCCCGGGACGCGACGCGTTTTCGACTTCCCGCCGCGAAGCCGATGCACCTGAGTTCCTGTGCGGCGTGAAGAACGGCATCGCCACGGGTGCTCCGATAACGGCAATCATCAGGAATTCGGATATGCGTTCGAACGATTATGCGAACCTCGCAAACATTCCGCGTCCCGGACACGCCGACTACCCGGCGGAGGTGAAGTTCGGCGGATGTCAGGATCGCGCCGGGGGCGGACATTTCTCAGGACGCCTCACCGCGCCCTTGTGCATTGCCGGGGGCATTGCTCTTCAGCAGATTGAAAGGCTTGGCGTTTCCGTGTCCGCACGGGCTGTGCGCATCGGCGGCGAAACGGATCCTAACCGGATGAAGGCCGCGATTGCGGCGGCGCGTGATGCGGGGGATTCCGTCGGCGGCGTTGTGGAGGCAGAAGTGCGAGGACTGCCCCCCGGGATCGGAGGTCCGATGTTCGGTGGACTTGAGAACCGGATAGCGCAGATCGTTTTCGGCATTCCGGCAGTCAAGGGCATCGAGTTTGGAGAGGGGTTTGCCGTCGCAGATCTCAAGGGCAGCGAGAACAACGATCCGTACGGAGTCGTTGACGGCAAGGTTGTTGCGCTTACGAACCATGCCGGTGGCATTCTCGGCGGAATCTCCACGGGTGCTCCGGTCGTGTTCCGCGTGGCGTTCAAGCCTACGCCATCCATAGCGAAGGAACAGGATTCCGTTGATCTGGAAAAGATGGAGCCGGCCAAGCTCGTTGTGAAGGGACGTCACGATCCGTGCGTGGTGCTGCGCGCCGTTCCGTGCGTTGAGGCCGCCGCAGCGATCGCGGTGTATGATGCTGTTCTTGACCGCAAGAAGGAGATGTGATGACAATAGGCATCAGAGGGATGGGGCTGATCGGTGGGTCGTTTGAGAAGGCCTTCCGGAGGGAAGGGCACGATGTGCTGAATCTGAAGAACGCGTCGAAGGATGAGATTCGGAAGTGTTCGCTTGTGATAGTGTGTCTGCCTCCGCTGATGGTCGAGCCGTGGATAAAGAAGCATGCTTTGGATTTTGCGGATGGTACTGTCGTCACCGACGCGGCCGGCGTGAAGGGCGTCGTGTGCGATGCGCTGCGCGATACGGCGGCGCGTTCGGCGTGGACGTATGTGGGCGGGCACCCGATGGCCGGAAAGGAACGCAGCGGATATGCGAACGCGGATGCGGATCTTTTCAGGGGCGCGTCGATGATATTTACGCCGTATGCGTTCACTTCGGAGGTGACTGTAGAATGGCTCAAATCGATATTTTCAGAGATCGGATTTGCACGCTTTGTCGTGACTGATCCTGTGCGACACGACGAGATGATCGCATACACGAGCCAGTTGGCGCATGTGGTCTCATCGGCGTATGTAAGGGACGGGCTTTCAAAGTCGCACCTTGGGTTCTCGGCGGGCAGCTATCAGGATATGACGCGTGTGGCAACAGTCGATCCGGATATCTGGACGGATCTTTTCCTGTCGAATTCTTCTGTGCTTGATTCTGTGCTCTCGCGTTTCATCGACCGTCTTTCCGGATATCGCGATGCCATCCGTTCAGGTGACGCCGCAACACTTCGCACCCTGCTCGCCGAAGGCCGCGCCGCCAAAGATTCCGCGCAATAGGAGAAATGCCAGTTTGCACGGATTGCGTTGTCCTGTTGAACGCAGTGTTTGTGGTATAATATACAGATAAGAAAAAGACATTGCACCGTTTCTTTTTCGCGGTTGGAGAAGGGGTATGGGCAATGTCTGTAAAGATTTTTCAGAAATGTCCAAGGAGGAATTGCATCATGGCCAAACTCGATCCGACGAAAATGAAGGACTGGCAGATCGCGGAGGCGGCGGAGGAGAATCTCCGCAAGGCCGCCGATCTGGCTGCGGAGCTTGGGCTGAGTGAGGATGAATGGGAGCCGTATGGCCGCTATCTTGCGAAGATCGATGTCACGAAGGTCTTGGCCCGTCTTGGCGAGAAGAAGCGAGCCAGGTACATTAATGTTACCGCAATCACCCCTACGGCGCTTGGTGAAGGGAAGACGACCACAACGCTAGGCCTTGTACAGGGGCTTGGGCTTCTCGGACGCAAGGTGATCGGATGCGTCCGCCAGCCTTCCGGAGGTCCGACTTTCAACATCAAGGGATCTGCGGCCGGCGGCGGTCTTGCTCAGGTGGTGCCTCTCACAAAGCTTTCCCTTGGACTCACTGGAGATATTGACGCCATCACGAACGCAAATAACCTTGCGATGGTCGCGCTCAACTCCCGCATGCAGCACGAGCGCAACCATGATGATGCATGGCTTGCGGAGCGTGGGCTGAAACGTCTCGATATCGACCCCGAACGCATCCAGCTTCGTTGGGCAATCGATTTCTGCGCACAGGGGTTGCGCAACATCGAGATAGGATTCGGCGGCAAGTTGGACGGCTTCAACATGAAGTCAGGATTCTACATCACGGTCGCGTCTGAAGTGATGGCTATCCTTTCCATGGCGTCCGACCTTGCTGACTTGCGTAAACGCCTTGCAAAGATAGTGGTCGCCTATTCGAAGAGTGGTGCGCCTGTCACGACGGTGGATCTCGAGGTTGACGGCGCGATGTGCGCCTTGCTGGTTGAGGCCATCAAGCCCACGCTTATGCAGTCCATTGAAGGACAGCCCATGTTGGTGCACGCAGGACCTTTCGCCAACATTGCGATTGGACAGAACTCGGTGGTTGCGGACCGTCTCGCTTGCGCTCTTGGTGACTATGTGGTTACGGAAAGCGGATTTGCTTCGGATATGGGATTCGAGAAGTTCTGGAACATCAAGTGCCGTTGCTCCGGGCTCAAGCCGGACGCAGTGGTGCTCGTCGCAACTGTCCGCGCACTGAAGGCGCACGGTGGCGCACCGGCGGTCAAGGCCGGGCTTCCTCTCGACCCTGCATACACTACGGAGAATCTTGAACTTCTCGAGAGGGGCTGCGATAACCTGCTTGCGCACATCGACATCATCCGCCGTAGCGGGGTGCGTCCAGTCGTGTGCCTCAACGCGTTCTATACCGACACGGAAAAAGAACGTCAGCTTGTGCGCGAGGTCGTTGAGAAGGCCGGTGCGCGTTTTGCTGTGTCCGACCACTGGCTCAAGGGCGGCGAAGGTGCGCTTGAACTTGCTGAGACCGTAATTGCTGCATGCGATGAGCCTAACGAATTTGCGTTCCTCTGCGACCTTGAGGAACCGCTCAAGGACCGCATCGAAAAGCAGGTCAAGGAAGTGTACGGCGGGGACGGAGTGGACTTCGAGCCGCTTGCGCTCGAAAAGCTTGCGCAGTTCCAGACCGATCCTGAGATTGCGCGTCTGCCGATATGCATCGCAAAGACGCAGTATTCACTTTCTCACGATCCGGCACTCCTTGGTCGCCCGAAGGGTTGGCGTATGCCGGTGAAGGATGTTCTGATCTATCGCGGTGCGGGCCTTGTGGTGCCTGTCGCAGGCGAAATAAAGCTTATGCCGGGTACGTCGGCTTCGCCTGCGTACCGCCGCATCGATGTGGATGTCTCATCGGGACGTGTGAGCGGACTGTTCTGATTTTCGAAAGGCGATTCAGGTGGACAAGGTTTTTCTCAGAAAGGGGCGGGAGCGTTCCGTTGAACGCAGGCATCCTTGGATATTCTCCGGCGCGGTCGAACGTGTGGAGGGGGCACCGTCTGTAGGCTCGACTGTTGCCGTGTGTGCATATGGTGGTGCGGTTCTGGGCTATGGAAGCTGGTCTCCGCAGAGTCAGATCCGTGTAAGGATGCTGTCGTATTCGGCGGATGCCGTTCCCGACGGCGAATATGTGAAGTCTCTTGTGTCCGCAGCCATTGAACGTCGTGCGTCCGCAGATGGGGTATCTCCGCTTGCGGCGGCAAATCGCGGAGCGCGGCTTGTCCATGGCGAGTCGGACGGCTTGCCGGGTGTGGTCGCGGATTCATACGACGGATGGTGCGTTGTCCAGTTCGCCAGCGCGGGAGCGGAGCGTTTTCGGAATGAAGTGGTTTCCGCGCTCATGGAGGCTGGGGCGAAGGGCGTGTTCAACCGCAGCGACGTCGATTCCCGGAAAAGGGAAGGTCTTCCGGACGAAGAGACCGTGGGTGTGCTCGCAGGTGCGGAGCCTCCTGACTTCATTGAGATCCATGAAGGTGCGATCAGATATCTTGTGGATATCCGCAATGGACACAAGACGGGTTTCTATCTCGATCAGCGCGAGGCTCGTGCGCAGGTAGGGGCGTATGCGGCAGGGTGCGAGGTGCTCAACTGTTTCTCCTACACGGGCGGATTCGGCCTGGCCTGTGCGGCGGGCGGTGCCAAGAGTGTCGTGAATCTTGATCTTTCGAAGACGGCACTTCAGCTCGCCGAGCGCAATTTCGACCTTCTTTTCGGTGGCGGTGTTCCGCGTTGCCCCGTGGAGTTCTGCTGTGCAGACGTGTTCAAGCAGCTTCGCCTGTACCGCGATCAGGGGCGGCAGTTCGACCTTATCGTTCTTGATCCTCCGAAGTTCGCGGACACCAAGGCGCAGCTGATCCGTGCGGCGCGTGGATACAAAGACATCAATCTTCTTGCAATAAAGCTTCTCCGTCCTGGCGGCATCCTTGCGACGTTCTCGTGTTCGGGCGCTATGACGGCGGAATTCTTCGATACCGTATGCCGGGAAGCCGCATGCGACGCAAAGCGCGACATGCAGATCGTAGCCCGTACGCGTCAGGCGGTAGATCATCCGACAGCCTTGTCGTTCCCTGAGGGTGAGTACCTCAAGGGACTTGTGCTGAAATCCGTTAAATAACGCGGCTCCGCTTGGTTGTGGTATAATACGCCCCATGACATTTTGGTTCTTTCTGCTTGGTATTCCACTCATGGCGTTGAGTTTCTTCGCCGTGGTTCGTCCATCTCTTGCCGCGAAGGCATTGGTTGCCTTCCCGCGCAACCGTACTGCCGCCGTTGTGCTCTGCGCACTCGGCTGGCTCGGCACGGCTTATGAACTCGACACCATCGGCATAGAGGTGTTTGACAGATTCCTTAAGGCGTTTCCGTTTGAGCTTTGGATACTGGCTTTTGTTCTGACGGTTCTCACTTGCTGGTGGATGCCGAACCTTCTTCCAATACGCGGGCTTTCGGCGATATTCATGCTGTTTCCGGCTGAGATGTTCCATGTGATACGCCTTGAGCCGACACAGTGGCGTCTGGTTCTGGTCGTGATCGCCTACATCTGCATCATCGCCGGAATGTTCGGAATGTTCTATCCGTGGCGCATAAGGCAGTTCTTTGCATGGTTGGCGGGGAAGCCTTCGCGCATTCTTGCGGCAGGTGCCGTCGTTCATGCCGTTGGAGTGCTCTGCTTTGTGCTTGGCTGCGTCCTTTGATTTAAAATTGGAGTTTACATATGTCCACCACTCTTGAGAAGATACTTGCAAATCCCGACCTTTATCCAAGGGATGTGCCGCGTCTGGGCGAATGTAAGATAGCTTCTCCTGTCCGCCACAATGACTTCATCGATGAGGGAGACCGCATACTTGTGACGGAGAACAGCACGGTCGTGAAATATCTCACGGAGAAGCTGGGCCGCGAGCCGAGTTTCGAGCGCGCCGGTCCGCATGCCAAGATCTATCATGATCCGAACTGGACTCGTGTCGGCATCCTTACCGCAGGTGGACTCTGCCCCGGTCTCAACAACGTAATCAAGGGCCTTGTCGAGATCCTCTCCTTCGACTATGGCATCAAGACTATCTTCGGAATCCGGTTCGGCTATGCCGGACTTAATCCGAAGTTCGGCTATCAGCCGATTATGCTGAATCCTGATGTTGTAGACACGATCCATGAGCATGGCGGTACGATTCTCGGCTCCTCCCGTGGACAACAGCCTACGGACGAGATTGTCGACACCCTTGTGCGGATGAACATAAACGTTCTCTTCGTAATCGGCGGTGACGGATCGCTCAGAGGTGCACGTGACATCGCTGAAGAGTGCCTTAAGCGCAAGCTGAAGATATCTGTCGTGGGCGTTCCCAAAACCATCGACAACGATCTGCAGTTTGTGGGGCGTTCCTTCGGTTTCGAGACCGCTGTCGCCGAAGCCTCCGCCGTAATACGCAACGCGCACACTGAGGCAAAGGGTACGTTCAATGGCGTTGGTCTCGTCAAGTTGATGGGACGCGACTCCGGATTCATTACGGCATACGCCACGATTGCGAATCCGGTGGTGAATTTCTGTCTGATCCCCGAGATCGATTTTTCGCTTGATGAACTTCTCGCCGCGCTTGACCGCCGTTTCGAAAGCGGGAAGACTCATACCGTCATCGTCGTTGCGGAAGGTGCGGGACAGAAACTCATAGAGGGGGAATCCACAGGAGTTGACGCATCGGGCAATGTGCTCAAGAAGGATATCGGCGAGTTCCTGAAGCGTCACATCACAAACCATTTCAAGTCGAAGGGCGTCACTTCGTCGGTCAAGTACTTCGATCCGAGCTACATAATCCGCTCCGTTCCTGCTCGCGGAACCGATGCGATCCGTTGCTATATGCTCGCAAGAAGCGCAGTTCACGCCGCGATGGCCGGACGTACCAACTGCGTGGTCGGGCAGACAGGCGAATGGAACACTCTTGTACCGATCAGTCTCGCGACAATAGAGCGCCAGAAGGTTCAGCTCAAGAGCGACCTCTGGCGCAGTGTGATCGACGCGACCGGGCAGGAGTTCTACCTGAACGGTACCTGCACCGACCCGACAATGGCTCCGTAACCGATAGATGCCACGCTCGATAGCGCGATGCATGTAATCTTGGGGACAAGCCTCAAGAAGATTGAAATATAGCCGCATTGTTGTGTGGTTTGAGAGATAGCGCATTTTTGGAGTGACAGGCGGCAGCTTGCGGTTAAAGCCATTCATGAAAAAAGGTGTTCAGGAAAAACGCTTAGGGCTACTTCGCAATGTGGTGCTTGGGCTGTTTGCGCTTGAAAAACAAAATGGATTTGGTATTATAGAACATTAATTTTAAAGGAGAATTTGGTGCCATGAGGTCTGTTAAATCTATTTTGTCCGTCGCGTGCATTGCAGCTTGCGGCGGTGTGCTGTTTGCTGAAGGCCAAACGATGATGACGAAGTGGGGTGAACTCGTCAGAAGCGGTAATGCATGGCGTGAATATCCGCGTCCGCAAATGGTCCGCAAAGAATGGACCTGCCTGAACGGAGACTGGGATTATGCAGTGACCGCCATATCGAACACCGTAGCGAGACCCGAAAAGTGGGCTGGACGGATTCGTGTGCCGTTTGCGGTGGAATCTCCTCTTTCCGGGGTTGGCCGTCTTCTCGAACCCAACGAATTCCTGTGGTACACGCGCAAAATAGACGTCCGTCCGCGCAAAGGATACCGTACGATACTCCATTTCGACAGCGTCGACTTCCGTGCCCAGGTTTTTCTCGGCCATTACGAACTTGACGTTCCTCACGAGAGCGCCAACACTCCGTTTGCGTTTGACATAACGGACGCGGCCGTTCCCGGCGAGAATGAATTGACCGTTTGCGTATGGGATCCGACTAGCGCCGGCGTAGTAGGGTCCAGCGGAAAGCAGTGCCTGACGCCCAAAGGCTGTTTCTATACGCGCGCATCCGGCATCCTCGGCAGCGTGTGGATGGAGACGGTTCCCGAGACGTATCTCAAAGCGTATCGTGTCCTTCCCGATATCGACAGGGGTGTCGTGAAAGTTACCCTCGAAGGCGCGGGAAACTTGAGCGCCTTTGAAGGAAAGGTCGAGGTCTTGGATGGCGAACGCGTCATCGCAAAGGGCGAAATGGAGAAATATGGCGAGCCGGTGGAGATCCGGATGCCGCAGGGTTTCCGTCTGTGGAGTCCGGAGTCTCCGTCGCTGTACGGACTCCGCATCACGGTCAAGGATGACGATACCGACATCGAAGATGTTGTCGCGGGCTATTTCGGCATGCGAAAGATCGAGAAGCGCAAAGACGCGAAGGGGATATGGCGCTTCTATCTGAACAACAGGCCGTATTACATCCTCGCCACGCTCGACCAGGGCTGGTGGCCTGACGGCCTTCTTACGCCTCCTTCGGACGAAGCGATGCGCTTCGACATTGAAACACTGAAAAAGTGCGGTTTCAATGCGATGCGCAAGCATATCAAGGTCGAGCCGCTGCGCTACTACCACCATTGCGACACGATCGGTCTGCTCGTGCTGCAGGATATGCCGAGCGACGTTCCCGAACGGCGCTACGGGGCCGAGGTCGGATTCGGGCCTGACACGTTCCGCTTTGCGTTCCACCGGCAGGACTGGAAGCGCGTGATGGATCATCTACACAACGTGCCGTCCATCGTGATGTGGGTTCCGTACAATGAAGGCTGGGGGCAGCCCACCACCGAGTTCCTCACGCATGCGACGCTCGATTGGACGAAACGCCACGACCCGTCCAGGCTTGTGAACGGGCCGAGCGGATGGAACGATTTCGAGGGCGGCAGGGCATTCCCGAACGGTATCGGATGGGACTCTCCGAAGAAAAACGGCAAGTGGATCTACAACCGTGCGTTCACCAGCCACAAGCCGGCGGGTGTGTGCGAGGCCGCGGATGCCGTGGATCTCCACAATTATCCGACTCCGGTAATGCCTGCTGTGAATGACAGGCGCGTATCGTTCCTTGGGGAGTATGGCGGCATCGCGCTGAAGGTGAAGGGGCATCTTTGGAACGAATCCGACAAGAACTACGGTTATGTCGAGGACAAGGATGCCGCAGCCCTTGAAGAGCGCTATCTCAAGTTCGCAAAAACGGTGGAGCAGTTTGCCGCCGCCGGACTTGGCGGAAGCGTATATACGCAGACCACCGATGTGGAGCGCGAGGTGAATGGACTTCTCACGTACGATCGCAAGGTCTTGAAGTTCAATCCCGACAAACTCAGGAAAGCTCACGAGGCGATTCTCGAAGCCGCCCGGAAGGCCGCTGAGAATCCTCGTTGAATGGGTCTTGTTTTGCAAGCGTCTCCAAGCGTAGTGAACCTCAAGCCAGGCCGCGGAGCATGAGGTGGAAGTACATGGGCTTGAGCACGTAAAGCTTCAGCCACCACGCGCTGCGAAGTTCCTTCGTCGTATCTATCAGCGAGAACGGGAACGATTGGCAGCACTTCTTCTCGTAGTCGAACTCCGCCATCAGCACGTGACCGTAGTCCGTAATGATCGGGCATGCCGCATAACCGTCGTAGATCGCTTCGGGAGCCTTGCCCGCGATGAGCGAGCAGAGGTTGTCCACCGCGATTGGAGCCTGTTTGCGGATTGCTGCCGAAGTCTTTGACGTGGGGATTCCTGCGGCGTCACCGAGACAGATTATGTTGGAGTGGTCAAGATGCACGAACGTCTTCTTGTCCGTTTTTACCCATGCTTCGGGTGCGAGCTTGCCTTCCTTCCATCCGAGTCCGGAGTTCCTGACGAAATCGGGTGCAGACTGCGGAGGTGCGAAATGCAGGATGTCGTAGTCTTCGGTGAAGGTCTGTCCCGTTTCGGAGTTGAGGAAGTATGCGCGCTTAGCTGCCGTGTCGACACCGGTCAGACGGCATCTTACCGAAACAGGGATTTTTCTCTCTTTATAGATTTCCTCGAGACGCGGAGTGTAGTGCGGAACGTCATACAGCTGCTTGCTTCCCGTGAAATACTTGAATGTGCAGGCGTCGCGCTTGCCGTGCTTGCGGGCTAGCTGTTCTGTGAGAAGGCATATCTTCTTCGGAGCGCCGCCGCACTTGTGCTTGGTCCAGGTGTCGGTGAATATGCCGCGTCCACCAGTGCGCGAGAATTTGTCCACCGCTGTCCATGTCCTGCACGAACCCTGCCAGTCGTAGATGGAATGGGCGTTGCCGTCGCCGAGCGTTTCCTTGGTTATGCCCTGGATGAGCGACCAGTTCTCCTGAAGACCGGGGCAGAGCACAAGGAAGTCATATGACAGCTTGGCGCCGTTCTTGAGGGTTGCGGAATTGTGCGCGGCATCGACCTCGACAACAGAGTCCTTTATCCATTTGACGCCGGATGGTATCAGCTTTTCCTGTTTCATCCATACATCGTCGGCCTTCCAGATTCCTGCGCCTATGAAGGTGAATCCGGGCTGGTAGAAGTGTTTGTCTGCGGGGTCAACAAGAGTAATCTCCGCCTTGTTGAGCTTTCTCCTGAGACGTGCCGCAACGGAAATGCCGGCCGCGCCGCCTCCGATGATCAGAATCTTAGCGGCAATATCCTTTGCCGGATTTGCGGAGCATCCTCCGGTGAACGCGGGAAGCCCTGCAAGAAGGGCTGTGGCGGTTGTCTGTTTTACGAAATCTCGTCTATTTATATTATTGGTAAACATAATGTTCCCAATGATAGCATTTTCAGCGTGATACGGCAATAGGCGCAATTTACAGGGTGCTGTTAGGTGAAGGTGCGGAATGTGCTATAATTTGCGGCAGTTGGAAGATGTAATAATGATGGACAATGATATATTGGTGGCGAAGGTGCTCATGCCGGAACGTGGTGTGTTTGCCGTTCGTGTGGATGAGCCGCTGGCCATTTCGGGTAAAGTGAAATCCGGAATGACGGAGCAGTTTGTCGTTGCGCTTGATTATGGCGAGGATGTCGGACGCGTCTTCTGCATACAGCAGTATGATCCGGCGGTCCATGGTGAACGGATTCCGGGTTTTCGTCTTCTGCGGGCATTGGATGACCGGGACGAAAAGACCCTATCTGAAAACGAAACGCTTGCCGCCGCGATGCGCAATGCGTTTCTCTCATTCGTCAAGGATACGGTGCAGGATATTCGCGTACCTGTCGCGCGGTTGTCGTTGGGTCGGGAGAAGCTGTTCCTTCGTTACGTCACGGAGCGGGGCAAGGTCGACCT
>JAGBFY010000549.1 GCA_017936245.1 Kiritimatiellia bacterium | reverse complement strand
TCTTCGAAGTTCGCCTCAAGCTCTTCCTCTGTATAGCCGAGCATCGTCGCATATTCCTTACGCATCGAAATGTCGACGATGTTGTTGAGGCAGGAGAACACGGACATCTTCGTAAACTTCGATACTCCCGTCATCATAAGAAAGCGTATCGCACCGGTGCGCGTTTTCATCATGCTGAAGAACGCTCCCATGCGGGAACGGATCGCCTCAGCCTTGGCAATGTCGTCAAGCGCGTGGGAAACTGGTGCATCGTACTCGTCGATTAGAACAACAACCCCGTTGCCGCCATTGGCTTTAGAAAGTGAATCTATCGCAGCACCGAAATTTGCCGCCGGAGACATTGAGTCGTCATAAACATAATCCGTATTCGCGAGACGCCCCTTCACATGTACTGCAAACTCGCGCTCAAACGACTCAATGCTCGTTGTATCGACATCTGCAAACTCGAAATGGATTACCGGCCACTTCTCCCACTTCCAGTCCGTCTTGGAGATGGCAAGTCCCTCAAATAGCTCACGCCGCCCTGAGAAGATTTCTTTCAGGGCGGTGATCATGAGCGACTTCCCGAACCGACGCGGACGGGCGAGAAAGAGGAGATTGTTCATCTCATTGGAGACAAGACGGTGGAAATACGCCGTCTTGTCAACGTAAATGCCGCCCTTCCTGATAAGGGTGGCAAAATCGCTCGTAGATGTCGCTATCAGTTTCATTTGCGCATATTATACCACATGATGAAATATTAAATATTAGATGAAATGGTTGGTTGCGCCCTCAGCATTAATACTTACCCAAACTTGCAATGAGGGTCACTTGACCTTTGCCCTAAGGGTCACTTGACCTTTGCCCTAAGGGTCACTTGACCCTTGGTACGAAGGTCACTTGACCCTTGCCACGAGGGTCACTTGACCCCTAGCTGGCGCATCAGCTCTTTCCAGTTCACTTTAACATTCATGTTTCGTTTCCTTGCTTTGTAAGTTCGAAACTCCAACTAAATCTTCACCTCTGCCAAGTAACCATATCTCTCAAAACAGCCGCCTGTTCATCAAAGATTTTCACCATCGCAAGCAGGGTCTGTCCCCACAGTCACAGTTATTCACATTTGTGTTCGTCGAGAATCTTCTTTGCACAATTTGTCGTAATCGTATCCGCACCGCGAGAGAAAGCGAGCCGCGCATTCTTGAGATCGTCTATCACCCACACATGGAACGTAAAGCCGGCATCATGCACCTTCTTGATGAAATCAGTAGTGATCGTCTCCGGGTTGAAGCGGATATCTACGCCGTCAACCCCCAGTCGCTTGAGGATGGCAACTAACTCGTCCACTTTGTATGTAAGCTTCTCACCGGTCGCTCCGGCGGGTCTGTAACGCCCATTCGTAAGCCAGTACACCCGGTATTCGGGCATTAGGCGCTTAAGTTCTGCGCAGACTTCTTCGCCGAATGAGATAAAAAGCGTGTTCTTTGGCGTGGCATTGCTCTGTTTGGCGAACACCTCCTTTATGTACGGCACCCATGACGGATTCTTGCCTTTGATCTCGACATAGATGTAACGTCCGTCCCGCGCAAGTTTAAGCACATCCTCCAGCAGGACAGGGGATGAAGGATCAAATCTCGAACCCTTCCACTTGCCCCAACCGGCAACATTAACCTTCGATACGACATCCTGCCAACTCGCCTCAATACACCTCTCCGTGTGTTTGCCGCCCGTGGTGCGATTCAAGTTGCGGTCGTGAAAGGTGAAAAGCCTCTTGTCCGCGGAAAGATAGATGTCGCACTCAAACCCGAATCCTCTGTCCATCGCCATCTTGAACGCCGCCATCGTATTCTCCGGCGCATCCAAAGACTCACCTCGGTGCGAAATCAGCGTATCGTACGCAGGTTCCGCACACGTAGCTGAACCTGCCGCAAGCGCGGCGACAACGGCAAAAACAATGCTCTTCATGCTTATTTCCTTGTTATGAAAAAATCCTTGGCAGGGAATTGATCCCTCCTTGAACCGGTCAGAGACCGGATATCTCGGGAAACATCCTCTTGAGACCCATGCGTATCCAAAGGCGCACCTCCACCGGATATGTGCGGAAGAGAGCCCCCCAGTTCTCCTCCATCTCCTTCCCGTGCTTCAGGCGGAACGCAAGCAGTTCTTCTCCGGCCTTGCGGAAATCGGCGTCCGCATGACCGGCCGTCGAAAAGGCGACGAAGCGGAGCGCGAGCTTGGCGTGCTCGACCACAAGCCGCATTCCGCGCACCCGCCTGCGTTCTGCATCCGACAGTCCCTCCCTTGCCGACGCCCGCGCAATCACGGCAAGGTCGCCGTCAAGATCGGCCTCCGTATGCCCGGCGAAGGCGGAACCCGAAAGAAGGCTGTCGTCCAGGGCCTTGATCCTGCGTCCGCCGCTCTTCTTCACGATCTCTAGCCTCGCCGCCTCGCCGCGTTCACGCACCCTGCGGTAGTACTCGCCCATCTCCGGAGCCGCCGCTCCGAACTGGGAAAGGAACTCCGTCTCCACCACGGCAAAATCAAGCGTCGGATCGGCTATCGCCCTCGCAAGCACATACCGCTCGAAATCCATGACCCTGCCGCGTCGTCTGGCATCCTCATACACTCCCATCATGCCCTGACTGAAATTGGCCTTGAAATCCTCAAAGAGGAATCTCTCGAGCCCCCGCGGCATCGCGCATCCGTAGCAGAGGTAGTTGGGACGGACAAAATAGCGCTTCACTCCGCGCTTCACCCATGCATCTATGAGCGGTACGGAATCCTCATAGATGGAAGGGACTATGCCTCCGATGAAATTGCCGGGGTGTTCGATCCTTTCCCTGCGCGGCGGCAGACGCCAGTTGGCGTAGATGTATGCCACAAGCTGCACGTCGGGACGGTACATCCTTGCCCTTGAGATCAATATATTCCAGAACTTCACGTATCTGTCGGACTTGTGCATCAGGAAGTCTTCATCCGGAAGGTCGGCGTCCCAGCTGCGGCATTTTTCGCACCTGCAGTGTTTTCTGGAATCGTTCGGACTCACATTGAGATAGCGGTTCGTTCCGCCTTCAAGCCAATCCGCTATTATCCGGTCCTGCACGGCAGGGTTGGAAATGCAGAGATGGATGCGCTTTCCATCGTACTCCGGTCCCTTGGGATTGCCGCGGACGCCATTTTCGTCCAATGCGAGATACTCCGGATGGGAATGGATGTATTTCCGGTTCCACCTATCGAACGCATGTCCATACCAGAAGCTCTCCCGCGACTGATGACGCTGACGCAGCATCCACAGGGACTCGTCCTTGGAACGCCGCATCCCCGTCTCGGCGGAAATGCGCAGCGGAAGCGGCGCGAATTTCTCCCACTTGTCATTCCACGGCAACTTAAGGCTGCCTGCCCGGATTGTGCTCAGTTCCAGTGGCGGAAAGAACGAATACCTCCAATCCAATGGAACCTTCACGGTTTTCACGGATTTGCAGATGATGCCGTCATCACCCGAACGGACCCATCTGACGCCAAGCACCTTCTCCAGGAATCCATACATCGCAAAGAGCGACCCGTTACGCACCTTGTTGCGCTTGTTGGGCTTCTGGGGCTTGGTGTCATCGCCCCAGAAATAGACCGCGTTCGGCGTGATCTCGGCAAGTGAGGTCCATTCCGGCGCATCCTTGCCGTCTGGAGCCTTGCTTCCGATCATAAAGGCGAACCCATCCTTGGATGGCCGCCTTTCGCCTGCGATCAGCGCAAGATGCTTCTCCAGTTCTTCCGCCGCAAGCATTTGCGTCGGGTGATCGCGGTCGGCGATCTCGATTCTGGCGGTGACAAGATCTATCTCCACCTCACCCTGCGCCGCCAAGACCGGCATTGCCGCAAGCGCAAGCGAGAACGCAACCATTCCTTTGATCTTCATTTCCATGTTCCCTTATCTTACAATCACGGCGGTTCCGCGTTCGCGCCTGACAAACACGCTTACGCCATTGTCGTCTGAAACGGCCTTGACGCGGTATCTGCCGGACACCGCCACATCCCCGACAATCTCCTTTGCAGTGAAGATCTCCTCATACGAATCCGTTTCAAACCTCGAACCAATCGCCATCGTTCCACCTCCAAAAGTCAACTTTCCGAATGACTGCCTGCCATCAATTTTCAACTCGCCGCCGAGAAGCTCGAATTCGGAATCGGAAAGAACGTTCTCCGAAGACTTGAGCACCAGCGTTCCCTCGCCCTTCTTCACCACCGTGGACCACTTCTCGACCACGAGTGGATCCGTCAGCGTGACAGTGTTGCCTTCCGTGTCGAAGGATACGCGAGTCTTCGCGCCGCCGACAACCTTCAGCGCGCGGTCCGCCGGTCTGGTCGAACTCTCAAAGCCATCTTCCGCACCATACGTCCAATCGCCCCACGCACCAATCGTGGCATTGTCGCGCACGATCATTGTTGTAGGTTGATCGTTACCACCGCTTCTAACTGTCATCCATCCGCCGGGACGAACCGTTATGTTTCCGGCAAACTTTAGGTCACCGGTACGCAGTGCCTGTACCTTCTTCAAAGATATGACGCCGTCGCCTATGAACGTCTGAAGTTTTCTCGCCACTACAGGACATTCTGACGTAACCACACCATCAATGAAATGGGTGTTCTCTGTGTTTGACCACCGCCATTCACCACCTTTGATCACCATGCATGCACCGGACGAGACATGGTAAGACGATGCAACCGTCTGATAGGAGGATGCCTGAGCCGTAGTCTCAAGATACGCGCCAGGAAGCAACACAAGACGCGTATCGCGTCCATTGCCCAAGAGGGGCTCCAACCCGCACATCACCCAATTTCCACCTATGCGCACATCTCCGCGAAAACGGAACAGATCATTGGTCAGCGATCCACCACCCGCCAGAACAACAGGCGCACAGTTGTCCGCAAACACATTGAAGTAGGAACGCGATTTGCCCTCTTCGGTCCAGTATTTTCCGAGAGTCGTTTCAATTGTCAGAGGGAACGAAGAATTGCTTTCAATGGAAGCGATTTCTGCGTCATTTCTAAAATTCTTCGGCTGAAGCATATCCATCGCCCTGCCCGAGATTATATACGGTCCAGCAGATGCAACCGCTGACAGATTGCTCATGCAACAGATTGCCCCAGGCCAGTCGTTAGTGACCGACAACTGCCTGTTGCCGCTGAACCCGACGCCGACAGAAAGATCTCCTCCGGGGATATTCGCACCGTCTCCATTGGAGGTCCAGTTCGCTGTGTCGTTCCAGTTGCCGCCGGACGAACCGATCCAACGCCCTTCGGTTTCCTCCGAATCGACTCCTACGGCCGTACCGTCCCAGAGATAGGCGGTCGATCCGCTCGTTGCAACCGTCCATCCCTCGGGAAGCTCAGG
>JAGBFY010000548.1 GCA_017936245.1 Kiritimatiellia bacterium | reverse complement strand
CACATGCGTGAAATCCTCAAGCACCGTATCATGTCCAATCACAGTACCATGAAACACGCACGAATGCCGCCCGACCTTGACATCTGCCGTAAGTACGACATTGTGCGCCACGAACGCCCCGTCCCCGACCGTAACATTCGGCCCAATAGATGCCGAACGATGAATGATAGATATGAACCTACCGCCACGTCCCTCTATCATCGAGGCACAACGCCTACGTGCGGCAATGCTGCCAAGTGCCGTGATGAATACGTCATCCTCTTCGATCTGATATGTTTCAGGCGTACCGATGATTTTCGGATAGCCTGAAAAGCCGTCAAGCGCAGTGGCCTTCCCGTCAAGAAAGCCCTTTACCGTGAAGGTTTCGCCATAACCAACGGCTTCACGAGCGGCTGCGAACATCTCGCGTCCGAAGCCACCCGCGCCTATAATCACTAGATTTTTCATGATTGGCGCTTTGTTTATCAGAGATAAACGTTTCTGTCCTTGAGCGCTTTTGCGAGAACTGAATACGGAAGGTTGCGTGGGGTCACACCCGTATTCGCGCAAAGCGCTGCGGCGGTTCCTGCGGCCTCGCCTGTAACGAAGCACGGACATATCAAGCGGAACGTATCCACTGAGTCCGGCGCACCAAGGCAGCGTCCTGCCGCAAGCACGTTATCTCCCTTTTTCGGCACGAGCGAACGGTAGGAAACCGGCATTGCAGGGTGTCTCGAACCATCTGCGCCAAACCATCCGATGACCTCCTTGGCGTTGCCACCCGCACGTTCGTTCACCCTGGAATGGATGAACTCGGCATCAAGCAGACGGGTTGCACGAGGACCGATCTGGGAACAGGTGTTTGCGATATACACCTCTTCCCAGCCTGGAGTCTTCTGCATCTTCGAGACATGCTCCCACCAGTATTTGCGGTGCAAAACCTCGGCCTTGGAGAGATCGCGCACGGAAAGTCCGTCGCCCTGAGGCCCGAGCCTGCCGCCCCACCATGTAGACGGATTCGCCTCGTTGCTGCGTATCGGCCACGGCTTCTTGAGTCCGTAGATGTCCGTCTCTATGTTTTCCGGTGGCTTCTTCGCCGTAATGCGGTCAATATTTCCGAGACGGGTTACGAAACCGATTGCATGCGTGATCTGACGGTATCCGCACCCTGCGGCGAAGAATATGTCGCCGTCACCAGATGCATCCACGACCTGCTTGGCGAGAATGGCCTGCGGCCCCTGCTTAGACTGGAATACGACACCTTTCACGGCATCTCCATCCTGAATCACATCCACGCCCCACGAATGGAAGAACATCTCTATGCCGTTCTCCGCAACCATCGTATCCATCAGATACTTTGCCGCCTCAGGATCGACAGTCGGCTGCCAATGGCTCATCCCGTTTCCCTTTTTCTGCTTTGTGGCAATCTTAGGACCAAGCGCAAGGGCTCGATTCATGAACTCCTCGCATATGCCCTTCGTCACAAGCGTCCATTTACCTCCCTCCTCCTTGCGGGATGTGGCAAGCATGATGAGAACCATGCCGTTAGTGAAAAGTCCGCCAAGAGATCCATATCGTTCAACTAGAGCGACCTTTGCCCCATTGCGAGCGGCAGCAATCGCCGCGGCAAAACCGGCAGGGCCGCCGCCGACCACCACCACATCCGTCTTGTGGAAAATCGGAATCTCCCTCGCCGGCTGAACGATCTTGCCGTCCTTCATGTAACAGCTCTGGCCATCCTCAATCGTGTGGGGAAGCGGATAGATGCGCTGACCGAACCATACCGCATCCGGATCGCCGATCGCTCCCGGCGGCAGCTTCTTGTTCGTTGCAACGAATTCATCCGCCATAGCCGCACCGCCAACAAGACCGGCACCGCCAAGTCCAAGACGCCTCAAAAACTCACGTGTCGTTATCTGCATGAAAATCTCCTTTTAGAAACTATCCGCACCCGGAACAGTTTCAACTGATTGAATGAACCGTATGATATCACAAACCGGCATTTCCAGTCAAAACGTCCGTCCAATAAAAAACCTCAATTTCCAAAGGCGCTTTTCCCAGCGTTTACCGCTCAGCCTTGTACACAAGCGAACGCCAGCCCCATTTGCGGGCGGCGGTCACGTTCGGTTCGGTATCGTCCAAAAAGAGGAGGTCTTTCGGTTCAAGCCCAAGCCTTGAGGCGGCAAGGTCATATATGGGACGCTCCGGTTTCACCAGCTTCTCGAAGCCGGATATCACCTCGACATCAACAAGCGTGTGATGCTCAGCGCAACGCGGGAGATAAAGGCGTTCATAAAAATCCTCGGACATATTAGAAAGTATGCCGATCTTCTTGCCGATGGACTTCAAATCCTTCATCAGCGCAAGGGTTTCTGCAGACAGCGTCTTCACCCAACAGGCGGCATCGAGTTCCCAGAGTCTCTCAAGCTGCTCCGGAGTAGGCGGAGGCAGTCCCGCATCGGCAAAGGTCAGACGGTACAATTCCTCGAATGAACACATTCCTCCGTCCCATTTCGCCCGATGCAGATCCCAGCTTCTGTTGAAAGACTCCCTTGAAATCCCCAGCGATTCGCAGAACTCCACAAGCGGCCATCCCTCATTCCTCGGAGAAACCGATATGACACCGCCGAAATCGAACACAACGCCCTTCGCTTCAAGGAAATCCGCTACCGCCGGAGGAACGAGATCGGCGACCGGCTCTCCTGCGGCAAGACGTTGTCTGACTTCGGTGGAAGACTCCGGCGTACGGGGAAACGGAACGAACTTCACAAGCCGGACAAGTTCATCGGTCTCCTTCCATCTCGGGATATCCGGCACATTGTCCTCTCCGATTATGAAAAACAGCGCCGCATCAGGATAAAGCTCCTTGACGGCACGGACCGTATCAATGGAATACGACACACCGCCCCGGCGCAGCTCAAGATCCCAAGGCTCCAGCACCGGATGAGGAGCACAGGCATACTTGACGAGCGTCCAGCGCAACGCTGCCGCGCCACAGCCGTCCTTGAACGGATTGCAGGCGGCCGGAATCACAAGCACCTTGTCGAGGGAATGTTCGGCGGCCGCCTTCAGAGCGACGCCGATGTGACCTGAATGTATCGGGTTGAACGAACCGCCAAAAATCCCGATACGCTTCACCGGCCAGCCCCTCCGTCCATCAGAAAACGATAGCAACATCCGGCAATGCTTTGCGGATGCGCTGCATCTCCTCTTTGGAGATTGGACAGGAACCAAGCGAAAGCATATCAAGATCCTTCCAGGCGGAAAGATCATCGGGGAGCTTAGTCACACGGGTGTCGTTCAACGATACGGCACGGAGTTTAGGCATCGCCACCAGCCAGTCCGGAACCGTTGCGATAGGATTGCCGTCGAGCGAAATATCTTCAAGCGCAATCCACTCCTTTGCAACCTCAGGAACGGCGATCAATCCATTCTTCTTGAGGTATATGCGACGAAGGTTCTTCAACGCCGAGAAAGCAGATGGAACACCTTTAAGCTGATTGCCATTGAGGCGCAGCCACTTCAGACCGGTAAGCTTCGCCATGCTTTCCGGCAACTCCTTGATGGAGTTGTTGTCGAGATTAAGATAATCGAGCGTTGCAGCCCATGCAGAGAAATCAGGCACTTCGACCATGCCGTTTGAAGCAAAATAGAACTCCTTGATCCCCTTCAGCTTCAGCACCTCAGGCTGGACAGTCGCGGTTCCACGCTCCGAAAGGTCGATCATCTTAACAGAATCGAGGCCAGACAGCATATCCGCCGAAACCTCACCTTTATCTCCGCGAAGGATGACGCGCACTATGCCGGTACGGTTTGTCGAAGCAAGAGTCTTAAGGCCAATAACAGTCGGCACGTCCTCAGGCTTGTCCTTGTTGTCGAAACATCCGGCGCAGACGAGCGCCACTGAAAAAACTGTAATCCACTTGTTCATGGTCTTGAATTATGCCGTTTAGAAATCAAGGTTGCGGACGTTGAGGGCGTTCTCTTCGATGAAGCGGCGGCGCGGCTCGACCTCATCGCCCATAAGGAGCGTGAACATCTGGTCCGCCTTCACCGCATCGTTGAGAGTTACGCGGAGCATATGGCGCTTTTCGGGATTCATGGTAGTCTCGAAAAGCTCCTCGGCATCCATTTCACCAAGACCCTTGAACCGGTAGATCGAAAGGCCCTGCTTGCCGTGCGCACGGACCTCGTCAAGAAGTCCCGGTAGCATACCGCCGAAGTAGTCTTCCTGAGTGAAACCGAAGCCCTCGAGGGACTGGAACTGCTTGCGGAGCATGGAAGCACCGGAACCGGTCGCTGCGGCATCCGCCAACAGCTCTTTCGGCTTGTATCCGCGCTCCTCAACAGCCTTGGAGGTAAGCTCGATCTCTGAAAGGAGGCGCATCAGATTTGTGGCGGTCTCTTTATCGAGCACAACCCCATCCTTGCCCTTGACCTCGAAATCGTCCAGGCCGAGCGTCAACAGTTTTTCCGTAAGCTCGGCATCAGTAAGCACGTATTCGGAACGCTTCTTGCGTTCGACCTTGTAGAGCGGCGGCTGGGCGAGATAGACATAACCCTTCTCGATCAGCTCCGGCATCTTGCGGTAGAAGAACGTAAGAAGAAGCGTACGGATATGGGCACCGTCCACGTCGGCATCTGTCATGATGACGATCTTGTGGTAGCGGGCCTTGGAAATATCCCATTCCTCGGCAAAGCCGCAACCGATGGCCGTGATGAGCGTACGGATTTCCGTATTGGCGAGCATGCGGTCGACGCGAGCCTTCTCAACATTGATCACCTTGCCTCGAAGCGGAAGAATGGCCTGCGTGGCACGGTCACGTCCCTTGCACGCCGAACCGCCTGCGGAGTCACCCTCCACGAGATAGAGCTCTGTCTTCGCAGGATCACGGTTCGAACAGTCGCGCAGCTTGCCCGGAAGCGAAAGACCATCCATAACGCCCTTGCGGCGGGTGGATTCGCGCGCGGCACGGGCTGCCTCGCGGGCGCGGGCGGCAAGAAGAGTCTTTTCGATGATCGTCTTCGCGATGGAGGGATTCTCCTCGAAGAACGTCATAAGCTT
>JAGBFY010000547.1 GCA_017936245.1 Kiritimatiellia bacterium | reverse complement strand
TCGCCCATGCGGTTCTCAAGGCTGTCGATCCTAAGATTTCAGTGAAGATCCTGAAAGAGGATGGCTCTACTGTCAAGCCTGGCGAACCCATTCTCACGTTCAGAGGCAAGGCGAGATCCATCCTTGCGGCGGAACGCACCGCTCTCAATTTCATGCAGCGAATGTGTGCAACGGCGACACTGACAAAGGCTTTCACCGATGCCGTAAAGCGTTACGGCACTCTCATCCTCGACACCCGCAAGACGACTCCCGGGCTCAGAGTGTTTGAGAAGTACGCTGTCACGTGCGGCGGTGGCACGAATCACCGCATGGGCATGTACGACCGTGTTTTGATGAAGGATAACCATCGCCGTCTCTGGAAGGGCGGTAATCCTGACGAACTCGATCAGGCGGTCGCTGCGGCGCGCAAACGTTTCCCGAAACTCGAGGTGGAGGTTGAGGTCGAATCTCTTCGCGAATGTGCGAGTGCCCTCAAGGCAAAGCCGGAATGGATCATGCTCGACAACATGTCCATCGCCGACATGAAGAAGTGCGTGAAGATGTGCAAGGGGATTTCCAAGACGGAAGCATCCGGCGGCATCACCCTTGACCGGGCCAAAGAGGTTGCGGCGACAGGTGTCACTGCGATATCGCTTGGCTGCCTCACCCATTCCGCAGGGTCTGTGGATCTTTCGCTCGAATGGAAAAGCGTCTGATCTGGGACTGGAACGGAACGCTTCTTGATGATGTTCCGGCAGCTGTGAACGCGCTCAACCGCATGCTTGTCAAGCGGGGCGCGTCACCAATCTCCATCGCTCACTACCGTAGCCATTTTGGCTTTCCGGTGCGCCCTTTCTATGCCGAGCTAGGCGTGGATCTCGACCGCTGGGACTGGGATGAGATATGCGAGGACTTCCATTCCTACATTGCCGAGGAACCGCAGTCAATCCGTGAAGATGCTGTTGCAGCTCTTCAGCTTGCCAAGGGTCATGGATTCAGTCAATGCGTACTTTCGGCGCTCCGCCAGGATCTTCTGGAATGTTCGCTTGAAAAGAACGGTCTGATGGGTTTCTTCGATCTTGTCTATGGTGTTGATAATCTCGACGGAGCATCCAAGCTTCAGCGTGGGAAAGAGCTGGTAGCGGCATTGGGTGCCGGTGCAGCGAATGCGATTATGATTGGCGACACTCTGCATGATGCAGAGGTGGCAAAGACGTTGGGGGTTGATTGCGTACTTGTTTCGTGCGGACATCAAAAGCCTGAACGTCTTGCCGCCGCCAACGTACCAGTTGTGCCGTCTTTGGTTGAAGCTGTAAAACATGCTGTTCTATGGAAAACGAGCAAGTAAAGATAATGGTGCTCAACGGATGGGCGGCAAGTGCCCATGCATGGGATCTTTGTGCGTTCATGAAGGAATCCGCTCCGGACGGAACGCCGCCAATTCTCTTCTCCTATGTGGATCAGCTGGACGGCAAGCCTGAACGGATGTTTGAGAATGGAGGTAGTTTCATTCTTGTCGGCTGGTCCATGGGCGGCAGTTCCGCGATGAGCCTTGCCTGCAGGCATCCAGACCAGATAGCGGGGCTTGTGCTTGTCGCGGCAACTCCGAGAATGATGGAGGAGAAAGATTCCGGATGGCGAGGAATGTCTCCGCGTCGTCTTGAAGCTCTCAGGAAGGGACTTGAGCTTACCCGTGGGCAGGGGTTCTTTGGAATCCCGGAAGGGAAGCCCAATCCCTACATGCAGGATGAACCGGAGAACCTTGAGCGGGGGCTTAAGTATCTTCTTGAAACTGATTTGCGGGCGGATGTCGAACGGGTTTTTGAAGCAGGGTGCGGGTTTCCGGTTTACATATTCCAGAGTGAACAAGACGGGATTGTCCGCAGATCCAACGCGCTTTGGCTGAAGAAGGTGTTTTCGGAAGCGCATCTGTTAATGGTTGAAGGCGGCGAACATGCATTGCCGATCATGATTCCGAATCAGATAGATGCGGCGGTTCAGTTGGTTAAAGGTTTGTGATATAATCAGAACGTCAATTTTTTCTTATAAAACAGAGAGGACTGAAAGAAAATGAAGTTTGAAAGTATCGCTTGTTTTACGATGGCAATGTGCATTCTGCCGGCGTTTGCACAGGCTGATGCCCGCGCAGCGTATCAGCAGCGTCAGGCGGTTCAGGAAGTGCAGCGCCTTTCCAGTCAGTTTGACCAGCTCCAGAACGGCATGGAATCTCTCGCTTCAAGGATGAACAGGCTTGAAGGCAGCAATTCCGCCGGCGATATGCGTGCCGAGATTGCTGCGATCAGAAGCGAGCTGAATGCGCTCAAGCGCCGGCAGGAAGCAATGCGAGGTGAGATTGTCGCTGAAATATCCAAGAAGATGGCTGATCTCATAGCCAAAAACCGTCCTGCACCGATGCCTGCCGTGACTCCCTCCGGACGAGGACAGGAGAAGTCGCAGAAGCGTAAGTCTTCCGGAAGCGGCGATTCAGGCGGCACTGGTCCTACCGGACCGTATTTCGAGCATACGGTTGAGCCGGGCGAGACGCTTTCCTACATTGCCAAGGAGTGCAAGACCTCGATCAAGAAGATCAAGCAGTACAACAACATGAAGGGCGATACGCTGCGCGTTGGTCAGGTCATCAAGATTCCGGCAGAAGAGGAAAATTGAGGTGTTGCAAAATTTTATTGTTCCTAAATTAGGGGTGGATATGTATGGACTTTTTTTTTTGTGTGATATAATGGTGTTCTTCTCTAAAAGTAACAGAATATTCAGGAGTTGATAGCATGGTTTCGTTTTTCTGTTCGGTGCTTTTTGCCGCCGTTGCCTCGTATCCGTTCTGCAATGCAGAGGTCTGCCCTGAACGCAGTGATGACTTTGTTTGGGAGAACGACAAGTTCGGCATGCGTGCATATGGACCTCGCGACTACCACAAATGGTCGGGATTTGACGTTTTTAACAAGTCCAATCCTTCCAACGTATGCCTGAAATGGTGTCATCGTATCGACAAGGGTAACTTCCACAAGAACCGCGGCGAAGGGATGGACAACTACGCGATCGGACCTTCTCGCGGTGTCGGCGGCATAGCGGTTTTCGGCGACGGAGAGTGGAAGACGTATCCGAACTGGATTTCAAGCCGCGTACTCCATGTAGGAGAGGACTACTGTCAGTTCGAGCTTGTGTATCCGCCGTTTTCCGCCGCCGGAAAAATGACGTGCCGTATCACGCTCAAGCGTGGCGAACATTTTTTCCGCAATGACGTTTCGTTCGAGAATAAGTTCCCCAAAGGATTTTTTGCCGGACCGGGACTGGATCTCAATCCGAGGCGTGAACACGCCGGAAACCTTCTTGAGACGCATGGAGCTGTTTCGCTTTATGAAAATCCCAAGGGCGAAAACGGTATAGACGGCTCTACCATGACGGCCATCTTAGTCTCGCCAAAGGATGCCGCCAACGTAAAGGTCATGACCGACCATACAGAAAGCAGGGTGCTTGCGTTCGACAGCAACAAGTTCACATATTGGGCGGGTGCAAGCTGGTCGCTGACGGGTGAGATCGTCGCCGCCGCCGCATGGCATGAAACGGTCCGAAGGTTTCAGAAGATGTGTTCGGCGGATCCTTTGCCTGTTGCGTCGACCTGCGGCGGGATTTCGAAGTCCGAATATTTGGATTTGATGGAGGCGGCCGTCCGGGCTTATTCAGATGAGCGGCTGGCTTCGTATTGCGCCGAGGCGGAGCGCGAAGGGGTGCAGGAACATGGATTTCCGCGTCTTGCCGCAAACCTTGCGATACTTGTTGCCAATGGAAGGCTTGCGGAAAAGCGCGATCTTGCAAGAAAGATGATGGATGTCGCGTGCCGTGATGCGAAGAAGGGGAAGATGCCGCCGAAATCAGGTGGAAACGAGTTTTCAGTTAAGGAACTTTCAATAGCGCTTACGGAGATTGAGAAGCGGAGCTTTTATCCCCGGGAAGTGATTGCCGCATGGCGAACTGCGCTTAAGAATGTGGTGGCAGAGCGTTGCTACTCTCAGGGGAAGTTGAAGACGGATATAACCATCGCCCGCAATTGGGTTGTGTTTGCGTGCGCAAGCGAACAGGCGCGTCTCAAACGCGGCTTGGGCGGCAAGCCGGAGTTTGTGGAGAAGTATGTGGCAGATCAGCTCAGGTGGTTTGACTCTATGGGTTTGTACAGGGATCCTCATCAGCCGATGGTCTATGATCTTGTGACGAGGCTTCAGTTTGCGCAGATTCTTAGCGATGGATTTTCTGGTCCCTCACGGGCGAAGCTGGAAGCTATCATGGATATTTCCGCCGAACCGACGCTGAAGCTGTTGTCAGCATGCGGCGAGATACCCTATGGAGGACGCAGCAACCAGTTCTTGCACAACAATACGTTCTATTCCGCGCTCTGCGAATGGTATGCGGTACGCTTTGCGGGTAAGGGTGATATGGCGAAAGCGTCGGAGTTCCGCAGGGCGGCCGCTGAGTCTGTGAACGCTATGCGCGGCTGGCTGTCGGAAAGGCCTGTCAGTCATGTGAAGAATCTCTATCCTCGCGAATCCGGCAAGGGCGTATATTCCGAAAAGGCGGATATCGGATGTGAACGGTACGCCTACTTCGACAAATACATGATCACAATGGGGTCCTGGGCGATGCTTGGCTGGTATTTTGCAGATGAGACCATACCAGCCGCAGACTATACGCCGGCGAAACCCGATGTGTTTCTTCTCTCTCCGACGTTCCATCAGGCTTTTATGAAGGCGGGGGAATATTCGGCCCAGATCGATTACTGCGCCAATGAGCATTACGACTGCAATGGGCTTGGCCGTCTGCATCGTAGCGGTGCACCGGCCCAGCTTTGCCTTTCCGCGCCGTGTGCCATGTCCCCGAACTATCGTCTGCCGGAATCGAACACGGTCTCGCTCGCAATCCGTCCTGTCGTTGGGCAGAATGCCGGTTGGAATATAATGCATGAGGCGAAAACCGCGAAATACTCCTTGACGCAGTGGAAGGTCGGCAATCTGAATTGGGAATGCAAGCTTTCCTCCGATGGCATGGCGATGAACCTATCCGGGTCAGGCGAAGTTGCAATGGATCTTCCCGCCTTCGAGTTTGACGGACGAGATTCTACGCGTATTTCCCATGATGCGGCTTCACTTACGGTATCCTACCGTGGATGGGTGTGCCGTTACCGCACGGACGGGCGCATCTCGCCGACGGATACGGTTGTTCACAACCGCAATGGACGCTATAGGGCGTTTCGTGCAATCGGCAATAAAGAACTGAAAGTTTGGATCACAATCGAAAAGGAGTGACCCCGTAAGTTCTTCTGAAGACCGGAACGATAGGGATGGTCGTCCCGCACGTTCCACTTGCAGTCTGCAAGTCGCGAAGCTCCTCGCTTTGCTACCGCTACCGATACGAACTCGAAAAGATCGGCATCGACGGCGCGGCGGCATTCCGCCGCATCATCCATTCCGCCCAAAGCCTCGAATCCATCGCGCCGTAAAATTGCAATGTAAATAACAGTGCAAAATGCCTTGAAAAAAAAAAACGATATGTTATAGCCAATCGGTGCTGCTTTTCTTAAGGAGGAAAGGGAATGCGCTGTAGCCGCAGCACGAACGGAAATGTGTACTTTTCGTTCACTGAAAAAGAAAGGACGTGAATCGTGATAAAGAGAGATGTGCTTAATGGAAAGCCGTATGCGGCTCGTGTTTGCAAATGGCGGACTGTAAATGTGAAGAGATAAGTCGTACGCTATTTCCCGTGGCGCCATTTTTCCGGTGTGGTGCCGAAATGCGCGGAGAACATATGCGCAAAATACTGAGGCGAGGGATAGCCGCATTCACTGGCTATCTCCGCCGCAGTCAGTGAAGTCTCCATCAGCATACGGCACGCCGATTCGCGCCGGTATCGTATGATTTCCTGCTGAACGCTCATGCCCAGTTCCTTGCGGAAAACTTTCCCCACTGTCGTATGTGAATATCCGAGATGCGCAATCACGTCATTCGCGGAAATCCCTTCGCCGATGTGGCGGCGTATGTACACAAGTGCATCCGAAAGCCAAGGGGTGGTGGTGGGATAGGATTCGGTGGAGGTGCGTTCGGTCACGGATCGAGGTTTGTGAAGCGTTGACGCGGGCGGCATTCCGTGTCCCCGGAGTATGCCGTCCAACAGATGCGCAGCTGTCTTCCCCAATGAAAATGCGTTGGTGTCGATACTCGAAAGCGGCGGGTTGGAGAATGTGCACAAGACCTTGTCGTTGTCCACGCCAAGTACGGCAATCTCCTTCGGTACGTTTATTCCGGCATCGGCGCAGACCTTCAAGAAATGGAACGCCCGCATATCGTTGCAGCAGAATACGGCAACCGGCTTGGTTAGAGACATCGCCCATTTGCGGAGTGTCGCCTCGTCAGAACACGTGTCCATACGCTCGTTGCGGACGAAAGTCTCTCTGAGCTTTTCTGAATGTCCGTTGTAGATTCTGCAGAAGCCTCCTGATTTCTCCACCGCTTCACGGAAAGCAGCGCCTCTCGCCTCGGAGAATCTGAGTCCGGGAAAACCGCAGAAGGCACAGTTCTTGAAATTGTGTTCAATGAAACATTCCGCCGCCGTTTCGGCAATTGCCCGGTCGTCAAGTCTTATGAACGGAATGGCTCCCGAGTCCATCCGTCCATATGTATCGATGACGGGCTTGCCGGATTGCGTCAGGGCTTTGGCGGTGGCGTTGTCCATGACACGCACGATAAAGCCGTCGAACCTTTTCAGATTTGCGGAATCGATCAGCGATTTAGGCTCCACCGATTCCAGCCGCCAATCCGTGTGCGCCAGCGCGTAGTCGGCGATACCTTCGAGCATTGAGCGTCCGTGCGCCCTGTTGGTCTCAACCTGAACACCTATCAAAAGTTCATTTTTCATTGGCGTAAAGGTATCATACTGTTTCAGAAAAAGCAATCTGAAAAATCAGATTTGGCAATGTACTTAAATGGTGTCGTATGGTAAAATGATGGGCACTAAACTACTATAGAGAAAGAGTTAAATGCCGATGAAAAAGAGATTGTCGCTTATTGGTTCCGCTTTGGCGTTCTGCTGTGTTGCGGAAGCTTCAGGAATTGCGGAGTTGAAGGGCAGGCTGCCTGAGATATTCTCCAGGTCTGCGGCTCACTACAGGGCGCTGGATGCGGCGGTGACCCCGCTTATGAAGAATGCGGAAGGCCATACGATGGTCCCGCAGGGGTACAAGCGCGACAAGAAGATGTACGACATGCGCAAGATCGAATGGTGGACGTCCGGCCACTTCCCTGGTTCGCTCTGGTATCTCTACGAGGCCACCGGAGACGAATTCTTCAAGGCGCGTGCCACGGTATGGACGGAGAATCTCACGCCTATTTCGAAGTTTAAGGGGAATCATGACATCGGCTTCATGATGTTCTGTTCCTTCGGCAATGCCCGCCGTCTGCTCAAGACCGGGAAATACGACCATCTTCTTGTTGAGGCGGCGGATACGCTCTGCATTCGTTTTGAGCCGAAGCTGGGAGTCATCCGCAGTTGGGGGAAGGTCGATGACAGAAAGAATTTTCTTGTAATCCCGGATAACATGATGAATCTTGAGCTGCTCGAATGGGCGGCAAAATCCAAGAACGGCAAGAAGCGTTTCGCGGATGTGGCGCGTTCGCACGCGGACGTCACGATGAAGAACCATTTCCGCGCTGACGGAGGAACATACCACGTGCTCAACTATTCGCAGAAGGACGGACGCGTTCAGGAGATACGCCGCGGACAGGGAGCGAGCTGCTTCACCGCCTGGAGCCGCGGACAGAGCTGGGCTATCTACGGCTACACGATGATG
>JAGBFY010000546.1 GCA_017936245.1 Kiritimatiellia bacterium | reverse complement strand
GTGCGGATCGCCTGATCGCTAGCAAGCGAAGTGAGGAGAAGAGGATCGTCCGCATCGAATAGAAGGACGTCGCTCATCAGGTCGTTCGCTACCACCGCGCCGACCGCACGCGGACTCGCTTCGTCGCCCGCCATGAGTTTTCCGTTGAGAACCTTTACTACATCTGCTATCGTCATTTATATATACCTCCTTATTCAGCGATAATTGTACCATATATTTCCCAGACGGCAATACTTCCACCCACATTCAAATAATTAAATTTTCCTCTTGCATGAGATGGAGCGATTTGATATCTTTGTTTGCGGAAATTCATCAGGTTTCATCCGGGTTACCGGAGAGGCCTTGAAACTGTGCAAACGGTGGATGTCTTTCCTGAGGTGAAGTTAACGAGCGGCCGCCGATTAGTGATAATCGACTCTTCTGTTGACGAAGTGGCACGTCTCGAGGCGGATCGGAAGGAACTGCAAAAACCCTTGTGCGGGATTTTTTGATGCGGACCGCCTGTGCGGGATGCGACGAGGGCCGACAGGTTAAACTGTCGGCCCTGGTTTTTTGTCCGGTCTTTCCACCGTCTGATCAGAACGGCATGAACACAATGCCGTAGATTGAAGCGGGCTGCCCGTCCGCGCTTTCAAGCGTATGCTTCACGACGCTATTGTAATAGGCTGTATCGCCAGGCTCGAGAACGGTAGTCTCGTTGCCGTAGGTAAGCTTAACCTTGCCGCTGATGCAGATGATCAGCTCCTCGCCCTCATGGGACGACTGCATCGGCTTCGCATCCGGCGCGAACTCGACGCGGAACGGATCCATGTGGCGGTCGGGCTTGCCTACGGCGAGCGAATAGTAGGAATAGCCGGCCTCGGTCTTTCCGGAGTGTGCCACCTTGACGGCATCAAGCTCTCCGGCGCGGGTGATGATCGGATCGGGCTTGAACTGATCGTCCATGAACGTTCCGAGACGCTGACCAAGAGCGCGTGAAAGTTTCGTCAACACACCAAGAGCGGGAAGGACTTCGCCCTTTTCGATAGAGTTGATCACATCCTCCGAAATGCCGCTCTTCTGCGACAGATCGTAGATGCTCATGTCAAGACGTTCGCGGTATATGCGAACCCGTTCACCTGCTTTTGATTCCTTGGCCATTGCTTTTTTAGTCCTTTCGTGCGAAATGCCCATGCATTACGCAAAACGGCGGTTAATTATACCGAAACGCCCCAATCTTCGCAACTGTCCGCTTGTACGATGCTCTGCTGTTTAGCCCCTGCTACTTGCGGGATGCGGCAGACAATGTTTCATTAGGAGTGAAGGCGGCGGCGCCACATGGTGCGGCATTCAGAAACTGGAGTGCCTCGCCGGCAAGAAAGAGAGAACCGCACACCACCGTGCCATCAGGAGCGAGGGACAATGCATCTTCAAGCGATTCGCACGAACGGACATCGGCAAACCCCACATCACGCATGAGTTTTGCCGTCGCCTCGGCGGAAAGCGACCTTGGGTTACGGATCGGAACGGCAATGCCCCGGTCTGCGATCTCGCGCAACAGCTCAAGGTTCGCCGCGACATCCTTATCGCCGCAGAACCCACAGATCACCGCATTAACCGGCATCACGTCCTCTTTCAGTGAATCGACAAGGGCGCGCATCGCCGGGGGATTGTGGGCGCCATCGACAATGAAGCGTCTGCCGTCCTTGACGATCTTCTGGAAGCGCCCCGGCCATACAACCGACGCAAAACCGCGCTCAATCGCATCTCTGCCAACACCAAGCACCTTCAACGCCGCAAGTGCGGTCAGCGCGTTCTCGCGATTAAACTTCCCGGCAAGCGCGAATCCTTCAGGAATTTCAGATTCCTTGATCAAATCTGGAGCATAGATGCCTGGCGCATTACGTTCCTTTGCAATCCGTTCCAGAACATCCCGTGCCTCTTCAGGCATCGCACCAAGGACAACTGGCACTCCATCCTTGATTATGCCGCCCTTCTCGGCTGCAATCTCACGTAAAGTGCCGCCCAGCCAGTCGCAATGGTCAAGACCGATCCTGGTTATGACGCACACTTCCGGGCGCTTCACAATGTTTGTGGCGTCCAGCCTTCCGCCAAGACCCGTCTCGAGAACGAGCCAATCCACCCGTTCCCTGCGATACAGCTCAAATGCTGTCGCGGTCAGCAACTCGAAATAC
>JAGBFY010000545.1 GCA_017936245.1 Kiritimatiellia bacterium | reverse complement strand
TTATGCGCCTGACCCCGAGTGAACGCCAGAGCGAATATGTTTCCTGAGATCCTTTCGCCGCCATCCATGTGACGCCTGAATCTGTAATGATGTGCGACATCCCTTCCATTGTTTTCCGGTCAAGATGGTTCAGCATGTGCCCCGGCATGATACCCGTGCAGAAACGCTTTGGCTTTTGCGCCTTAACGGCATCAATAATGGAATAGCACAATTCCTTGGAATCGACTTCAAACGGGTTCTTTCCACTGTACTTGACAGTAAGCCGCCCATGTCCGGATTCGCCGACCCGTCCCTTTGCTTTAACGACAAAGGCGAGTGCGGTGTGCGTATCGAACGTTTTCTGCGGAACAAACAGTTTTGAGCATAGAAACGTAGTCACGCTTGAACCGTCCTCGCGCACAACCGTCTTTGCAGATCCTGAACGGGCAAAGTTCGCACCCACGAATTCAACGCAAGAGGGAAGCTCCACCGAAAACGACACTTTGCGGTAATCGATCTCGTCCTGGACCGTCTTGCGCCAATAGTGCTCCACCATTCCGCACTGCCCTGCGGAAACGGCAAATCTTCCGTCAAGATTTCCCATGGGCATCTGTTTGAGGACGACGGAAGTCTGCGGAGTCACATCTACGATGGAGAAGTCCTTGTATTCAAACTCCACCTCCGAATCCGGTGCGAATGTGAACACCGTCTTCAGGCTGCCGGTACCAGCTGGCACCTCAGTGACAACCGACAGCATCCCCCAGTCCCTGCCGCACTCCTGTATCTTCACAGGCCTCCATGGCCCCGGCACAACCTTGAACAGCGACGCACCCGCCTTTGCGTGCCGCATCCGGTATCTGAGCGACACCCGCCATGTTGCGGCATCGGTTTTCGGCAGATGGAAGACCTTTTCAAAAGACCCAGTGACCACGCCTGAAACAGGCTCTTTGACCATGTTCCGTGATTCTTCCACGGCGAAGCGCTCAGCAGATATCGACTCGAAATCAAACGATACGCCACCGCGCTCCAGATCTGCCGAGACGGCAAAGACCGGCAGCGCCAACAACGCAAGAAATATAATGCAAATCTTTTTCATGAACTTCAATCCAATGGTGCGCAGTTCACACGCTTTTTGATGAGACGGCTCCGCTGTTTCGCCGCTCGCGCACGGAACTCGGCATAGTCGCGATCCTTGGGATATGTCCACATCACCTCCGCCAGCGCAAGCGCACGAGGCCACATCTTCCACTCAAGATCGAACACGCACCAGATGCTTTCACTCCATACGCACGCCTGGCTTCCTATCACATGGCGCGACTCGGACTCATTAAGCCCTGCCAAGGGGTCGAAAGAATATGCCTTTTGCAGCGAAAGCGGATTCGTGTATGTATAATAGGGATAGGGATCGTCCGGCAAACCCTGATTGCGGCTCAAATAGCAGTACGGACTCAACGCCACTATCACGTCATACCCGCGCGCTGCGGCAAGCTGCGGTGTGACCAGCGCATCTCCGGCGCCGGCGGAAGAACTCATGCGCCAACACATCCCAATCGCGGATTTAGGAACGTCGCCGTTCAATATCTCGTCCCAACCAGCCGTCCTGCGGCCGCGCTTGCTTAAATGACGCGCGAAATACGATGCGATCCACGCCTGAAGGTCCTTCGTCCCGGAAAGACCTTCCGCCTTGATTCGGGCCTTGCACTTCTCGCACTTCTCCCATCTGACCTTCGGACATTCGTCCCCTCCTATGTGGATCACATCCGAAGGGAACAGTTCGCAAACTTCATCCAATATGTTCTTGAAGAACGCGAGAGCCTCGTCGTTTCCGGCGCAGAGAACATCATCCTCGATTGACCAGGCGCAGCGCGGGATGCGGGCGAGAGTCTCGCCCTTGCAACTGAACTCCGGATGGGCGGCGAGAAGCGCACGGACGTGTCCAGGCAGCTCTATCTCCGGCACTACCTTGATGTGCCGGGCCTTTGCGTACTCCACGATCTCCTTGATATCCTCCTGCGCATAGAAGTAAGGTCCGTACTTTTCGTTGTTGTAATAAAACAGGGGCTTGTGCTGTTCCTTGTAGAAGGCGTTTGTGTCATACTTGACGGAACACGGACGAACCGCGCCGTACTTCACAAGTTCTGGATACTGCTTGATTTCAATGCGCCAACCCTGATCGTCCGTAATGTGCCAATGAAGGACATTGTACTTGTACGCCGCCATGAGATCCAGAAGGCGCATCACGACCTCCTTCCCGAAGAAGTGCCTCGCCTCGTCAAGCATGACGCCGCGCCACCTGAAAGCCGGCCAGTCGTTGATCTCGACCGTCGGGAAAACAACAGTCCCCTTTTCGGTTTTCCGGCCAAGCTGTTCCAAGGTCTTCACGGCATAGAACGCACCGGGCTCATCAGAACATCTTACGGTAATGCCCTTTTCTGTTACGCTTATCGCATATCCTTCCGGCTGAACGGTGACATCGCGCTCAAACGTTGCGGACTTTGCAACTTCCTCCACCGAATGCCCTTGAATCTCAAACTCACCGCCATTGCGTTTCATCTGCTGCGGCTGAGGTATCAGTCCGAAAGCGAACATATCGACAACTGCCGTAAACGCAATCAAAAACACTGCTTGTTTTTTCATTTTATATCCTATTTGTCTTTATTTTACCTAAGATTGAACACTAAACCTTTTCTTTTGCAGAGGAATACGCAGTCCATATATTCAGAATCTAAAATCCTTGCCCTTAAGCGATACGGTTCAAGCTCATCCGACGACAGCCGCCCCGAAACGCCGCCGAGTGCCTTCGCTATCATTATGCCAGACTCCGGAATTTCCATATCAGGCACAGTGTCAAGGGCAATCCCGCACCCTTCACCGAACGAAAGTACGCCATCGGAATTGAGATATCGTCCAGCCTGCAAATCAACATAACGAATCTCAAAGAGATCGGCAACTGTCACCGAAAGACCGCCTGACACAGAAGGCGCACCCTTCAGAACCGGAATTGAACATTCCTTATCCTCTGCGTTATTTGCGGCATATAGGCCAGTTCTCTCCCCGCAATCAACCGAAGAAAAAGAATCAGTAAGGTAATTGTCCACACAATCCACCTTTGCCCCATTAACCAGCTTAAGTGGCAGCAGACGAGATTTTGCCCTGCCGTTGACATATACGCCTGAACCTTTCAGATGCGTAAGATTGAGATTGTCCAACACCAATTCGCCTGGATCATTGAACGACACAGCATAACGGAATCTGATTTCATCATTATCGTCTTTCCCTTGTCCTGAAGGACGAGAAAACGTAAGGGAATGCCCGTTCATGTTGAATATGTTGGCTTCTACATCATTTTCTTTACCCGAACTGAAATTGAACTGTCCGCCGCACGGAAAAGAAAACACCGTATCACCCCAAAGATTGTATGTCGCATACTGCCGGGCCTTCTCTTTCATTTCTTCCGTGAACACCAAAGCACCGCCCTCATTTGCGAAGCCCTGCCCTTCAACATTGAACACAACGGGCGAAGATGTCGAAGAGAACCCATAATAAGCGGTGGAGAAACGCAACGTCGCGCCGGAACGGATCGTTATTGTCTTGCATTCATTTGCAGGCGCATGACTGTGCTCCGTGAGCGTGAAGATTCCGTTGCGGACGATGAGATCGGAAAATTCCGCCGCCGCGACATCCTCATTTTTGGCAGGCGCGAGAATTCCGCCGCCGATCTTCATCAAAGGTTTTCCGGAAGCCTCCGCAACATCCATGCCGTTGGTAACATCGAAAAATGTGTATTCTCCGCCCTGCGGTACATACGCAATGAATTTCCCGGAATAATCGCCGGTGAACTTTGCGGAAATTGATGTGTCCGACACCGTTAAATCCACGTCGGAGGCGTCCGCAGAAAGTTTTGGAATCCCTGAAATAGATGAGTTGGGGAGCAGATCAAAGGATACATTTCGCGGCAATGTCCAGAATCGTTCCACATACACGCCCGCACCATCGGCAAAAGCAAGGGTTCCATCCACTGTCATGAGACGCCCGGTCTGCAGGTCCTCCGGATATGCGGAATAGCAGCCTTTAATCGTCACGGTCTGGTCAGCCGTTATCCTTGGACAGCCGACAAGCCTATTGATGGAATATGCGCCTGGCGTATCCTTTAGCTTGCAAATTTCCGTTCCATACTCACAATCCACGACTTCAATTGCTCCCGCAAAATGGTCGTCAACGCAGTTCAATTTGGCGCCATTGACAAGCCTCACTCTAGGAAGCTTCTTCGGGTTCCCTGAAATAATCACCTTCCCGCCGGATTTATAGGGCAGATGAGTGACCCCCACTCCATCAAGCACGATCTCCCCCGGTCTCACAAACGTAACCGGAAAGCGGAATCGGAAATACGCTGCATCTGAAGATGCGGAGAAGGTCAACCTATGACCATTCATTTCAAATACATTATTTTTAGTAGAGCCTTCATTGGTACTTGAAAGTTGAGTGCAGTCGCCTTGTGTGGTATGGATTGTCGCGTCATCAAGAAGCCGGTAATATATATACTGGGCACTAGCTGCTGTCGGTGAATCAATGC
>JAGBFY010000050.1 GCA_017936245.1 Kiritimatiellia bacterium | reverse complement strand
GATCCTTACTATCGCATGTGCGAGGATATCATCAAGGATGTGGCTGATGTTTTTGAGCATCCGCGTTTTCTGCATATCGGATACGATGAGGAGCGGGCGGAAGAGCAGTTGAAATTCCATGGGCATCGCATCGTAATTGCTCGCCTGAAGGAATTGTGGGAACATGATTTCCTCCATATTGTCCGTACAAGCGAAAAGAACGGCATGCGTCCATGGGCGTGGGCTGACCATGGTTGGTACAATCCGTCATTCTATGATTTCTGCCCGAAGAGTGTTGTGCTCAGCAACTGGTTCTACGACATCAAGTACGCAGGTTTCGATATCAAAACGAACAATACCGAAGACAAGATGCGTCTGCAGTGTTTTTACGAACTCGACAAACGCGGTTTCGACCAGATTCCGTGCGGCTCTACCTGGGCGAGCATGGCGCGTCGCCGGGCGAAGGTTGGAGCCGACGATGTAATGGGCAATGTTGTCAAACTTTGCCGTCGAGATCTTAAGCAGGAGCATATCCTTGGCTATCTCATGGCGCCATGGGCATCGTGTGACACTGAGGAGAATCTGCAGAAAAATCTTCGGGCGATCGATTTGCTTGCGGATGCAATGTCTTGAAATTGAAAGAGGAACGTTGAAATGTATCTGAAATTGTTTGCTGTGATAATGATGGCATCGTGTGCGGCGGGAGCGTTGGAGCTTGAGCCGCACGGATGCGGAAACAAGAAGATCATCCTGACTGGATGGGAATTCTCATATCTCACCCCTGCGGATTATCTTGCGAATGCGGATGAACTTGACAAGACCCCTGCGGATGGTGTTGTGATATACATTCAGAGGAATCCCGCCGTTGGCCGCAACTATTCCGCCATCGAGATTATGGATGGTCATGTGTGGAAGGACGAGCATTTTTCCGATCTCGTGGAGCCGTTCAGGAAAATGGCGGAGCGCCGTTCCATGAAGCACAGTTTCATCAAGTCGTTCCGCGCTCCGAAGCGCAGCCGTTTGGACTGGCGCGACACAAATGCCTGGGCAGTGGTGGCGAACAACGTAGCGGTTGTGGCGCGGCTCGCGAAGAAGGTGGGCTTCCCGGGCATACAGATGGATGTTGAGGACTATTCCGGACTGCGTCAGTTCTGGCGTGTTGAGAATGATCCTCCGCTTCCGGAACTCAAATTGCACGTACGCCATCGGGCGAGAGAGGTCGGCAAGGCTATATTTGATGCGTATCCCGACGTAACGATATTCAGCTATTTTGGCTTGAGTGCAATGTTCTTCAGGCTTGAGGAAAGGTCGGTAAAGTCGGTTGCCTTGGCGAAACGCGACCTTCTGCCGGCGTTCCTCGATGGACTTCTTGATGTGATGCCGCCGACCGCCCGCTTTCAGGAGGGCAATGAAAATGCTTACCGCTATGACCATGCGAAGCGTGACTTCCTTACTGCAAAAACGCGAAACTGCAACTGGTATCTACCGCTTGTCTCCCCGGAAAACCGCGTAAAATATCTCACGCAGGTCATAACGGGGCTTGGGCTCTACATGGATTCCTATTCGACAACGAACAGCGCGTCCCCCTGGTATTTCCCGCCGATTGAAGGGTCGCGTCTCGAGTATCTCCGCCGGAACGTCTCTCAGGCGTTGAGCGGAACGGACGAGTACGTTTGGCTTTGGGGCGAGAAGGGACGCTGGATCGACTGGAAGATAACCAAGCATGGAAGGCTTCACGGCGGCGCTAAGCAGGGACGTTGGGATGAGTTGATCCCGGGTGGACTTTTCGAATCGCTTAAGCTTCTCAAAGACCCTACGAAATACCTTCTGCCGAAAATCGACGAGGCTATAGCGCAGGGCATGATCACTAACATCATCAGCAACCCCACCTGCGCTTTTTCTGCAAAGGGCGAGCCGGGGCTGAAACCCGGGCGCGTACCCAAGCCCTTCGGCACATGGAGTCCTAAGCCGAAGAAAGGCCAGGAGAAGACCCAGATCGGCGTTGATACTTCTTGTGGCGACGGAGATAGCGCATGCCTTTTCATCAAGGGCGTTCCTGGCGGATGCGTGACGTTCGAGAATGACTGCATCACACCGCCTGGATCCTGGTACTATGTGAAGGCTCGCGTAAAGGGCGAGGGGGCATGGCCTTCGTTGAACTTCAGGACAAAGGACCGCAAGTGGCTTGGCTACAACAATTATCTCCCCATTGAGGGCGACAATCTGCAGGAGTGGCAGACATTGCGCGGCATTCTGCAGGTTCCGGAAGGGGCTGACGGTTTTACGCTTACGTTAGGCTGCCGTTTCACAGGACCGAACGAGATGGTCAGATATGACAATGTCGAACTCTATTCGCTTCCGGCGGAGCTTGTTACAGGAAACTCTCTTTTGAAAGGAAAGTGACACATGGATTTTAGGATATTTACCGCAGTGATGTCTGTGGCGGTCGTTGGGTCTGCGTTTGGAGGATTCAGCAAGGAGAAGTTCCGCAATCCTGAGAACATCTATTCTCCGGCGTATTTCTGGATGTGGAATGCGAAGCTCGATGCTGCGCAGCTGAATGCCCAAGTGGATGATATGCTGGCGCACGGAATGCGTAGTCTGTGCATCCATCCGTTCCCGAAGAATTTCCGACCAGGGGCTTTTAATACGGAAATGTCGCCCGATTACATGACGAAGGATTACCTTCTTGTGTTTTCAAATGTTGTGGAGCATGCCGCCTCGCTTGGAATGAACGTATGGCTCTATGATGAGGGCGGCTGGCCGTCCGGTGGAGTATGCGGACAGATAGCGGCAGCCGACAAGGATGGGCGAT
>JAGBFY010000544.1 GCA_017936245.1 Kiritimatiellia bacterium | reverse complement strand
GCCCGCCATTTCGAGACGCTTGGACAGTTCCTCCTGCGTTCCGGCTGGAAGGAGGATTCAACATACTGCACCTTTACCGCAGGCGCCAAAATCCGTATGCACAAGCATCATGACGAAAACAACTTCACGATATACAAACGTGACTTTTTGGCGCTTGATTCAGGAAGCCGTGGATATGAGACGGATCACAATCTCAGGTACTACTATTCCCAGACCGTTGCCCACAACTGCATGCTGATCCATGCTCCTGACGAGCCGATCCCGTACTATTGGGGACCTCAATATAAGGGTCCGGAGGGTTCAACGAACCACGGCGGACAGTACAACGAGAAACCGACGAAGGTGCTTGCCTTCGAGACTAATGGAGATTTTTCGTACATTGCCTCTGACGCAACAAAGGCCTACGGAAAGAAATGCGGCGAGTGCGTGCGGCAGTTCGTGCATCTTCTTCCGGATGTGTTCATCGTGTATGACCGTGTGAAAGCATCCAAGCCGGAGTTCCGCAAGGAGTGGATACTCCATTCGCAGAACGAGCCGGTGGTCAAAGACGGGACTTTCATGTTCGACAGCGGCAAGGCGCGTCTTTTCGGGCAGACCCTCCTTCCTCTTGACGCCAAGTTGGAGAAGGTCGGCGGCAAAGGGCGTGAGTTCTGGGCGAACGGAAGAAACTGGGAACTTGATTCCCGTTTTCAGATGCATGCCGAGAAATATGCGAAAGAGGTTGGGCGTGGTCCTTATTATGGGGCATGGCGCATGGAGATCAAACCAGAAGCAGAAAGGGTATCAGATCGTTTTCTCAACGTTCTTACAGCCTCGGACATATCGGTGTCGGCACCGCCTAAGACGGAACATGTCTCTGATGATATCTTTGATGGCGCAGCTGTGACGCTTTCTGGTGTTGTCCGGAACGGAATACGCGGCACACTCAAGGCCTTTTTCATGTTCAGGCGGGAAGGGGAGGTCGGTGGTAGGGTGAAGCTTCTGTTTTCACCTGACGGATCCGCATCGCCGCTGACGATAGTTGACCGTGCGCTTTCAGACAAGGTGCTCCCGCAGAAGGGACTCGCCCCATTGCCGTGATGTTCGACAACAGCTCCCTGTTTATCGGCGAAGTGTGCCCAGAAGACTTTCCTCTGCCGATTTCAGCACTGCGAGCATGGATGCGGCATCGGGTGCGGCGCGGAGATCCGCCATAAGGGTAGTGCCGTGTGCGAGCAGGCACAGCCGGGCGAGCACATGAAGATGAAGCTTTCGGTCGGTGCAGTTGATGAGGAAGAATATGTCGGTACCCTCATCGTCCGGCGCGCCGAAGAAAACGGGACGGTTCGTGCGGCCAAGCGCCAGAAACGATTCCGAAACAAGATATTCGTCATGGAATTTCACGTGCAGAAACGCGGCGCCGCCGCCGACTGCCGTAGATGCAGCCTCTTCACGTTCGGTAAGGCCCTTGAAAAGCGCATCCTTGTCGTACACCAATCCGGTGGAGTCGGCGAGTTCCGTCATGTCGCGCAGCACGCCACCCCTGTTCTTTGCGGTGAGGAACGGGGCTATCGCCCCTTCGGAAAGAAGGTCGGATATGTGGATTTCACCGGAAGATTTCGACCGCTCGTCCATTGCATGGGAATGTTCGCTGGTAAGCTTCTTTGGTGAAATCCCGATCATCCTGCGCTGCGCCCATTCATCGAGCAGACGCTGTTCGAAGAAGAAGTCGTCGCCGCGCTTCTGCGACGGGACCTCCTCGCGCTGTGCAAAGTGCTTGAGCTCAAGCTCGTCCATATGAAGACGGGCGGCGGCGCGTTTAAGATCGAGCAATCCGAATTCCATGACAATCCCGCTTAGCCGAGACGGCGGCATTTCACGCCGGCCTGCTTGAACATCTTCCTGACGGTATCCTGATACGGATAGTCGCCCCCGTACACCACTTCCTTGATGCCTGCATTGATTATGAGCTTGGCGCATGTGAGGCAAGGGGAGATCGTTACGTAGATCGTGGCTCCCGCCGTTGCGTGCCCGTAGTACGCCGCCTGGCAGATCGCGTTCTGTTCCGCGTGTACGCAGAGACATTCCTCAAGATGTTCGCCGCTCTTGACGTTTCCGGCGCAACGCGGACATCCTCCCGCAAAACAGTTTTTTACGCCTCTGGG
>JAGBFY010000543.1 GCA_017936245.1 Kiritimatiellia bacterium | reverse complement strand
GCCTCGAGACGGAACGTCGTTTCCGCATCGAGATGGTTCGTAGGTTCGTCGAGAAGAAGAACATCCGGATTCGTGAGCAGAAGTCGGCAAATCGCCACGCGGCGGCGTTCACCACCGGAAAGCACTTTGACCGGCGTATCGCCGGGAGGACATCCCATATCCGCCATGGCGCGATCGACAAGGTTGTCGATGTTCCAGTAGTCCTTGGCGTCGATGATCTCCTGAAGACGTTCCATCTCTGCGGCCGCCTTTGGATCGTCCAGCTCGCAGCAGAGATCCTCGTAGCGTTCAATCATCGCCTTCGCGTCGGCAACGCCCTCGGCAACGACTTCGGCAACGGTCTTGGAATCGTCCAGTTCCGGCTCCTGAGGAAGATAACCGACCTTGGTACCCTTCGCCACCTGTACCGTTCCCATAAGCTCGGTATCAATACCGGCGAGAATCTTGAGAAGAGTGGACTTACCCGCGCCATTGCCACCGATTACACCGATGTGCGCACCGTAGAAGAAACTGAGATTGACATCCTGCAGAATGGTCTTGTTGCCTGCCTGCTTGGTTACATCTATGAGACTGAACTGATATTCGCCCGCCATGGAAATCCTCTTGTTTACAGGGAACAACTTGGAGCCGGCAGAGGGATTCGAACCCCCGACCAGCGGTTTACAAAACCGCTGCGCTACCACTACGCTATACCGGCAAATAAAAAACGGCGTGCATTATATCATATCCGCCGAATTGACGCAAATGCGACTTTACCTTTTTCGCACAACTTGTGATATAATAGCCGACAATTATGGCAGCAGGAGTAAATCATAGTGAACGTCGGCGTTTCGTAGTCTCGCGAGCCTTGAGCCTTTTCGCGAAGATGGGATATTCCAAGGTGTCCTTTCTTACGATTTCAGAGGCTACGGGGATTGCAAGAACGGCTCTGTATCGTTATTTCAAGACAAAACGAGAGATATTCGACGAGGCGATCCATGAAGTCACCTCTGCGCTCGCCGACGAACTGAAATCCGTCAGCCAGAAGAACCTTTCGGTTTCCAGGCGCATGGAGCAATCCTGCTTCATCGTAATGGAAGCCATCCACCTTAAGAAAGAGTTCTTTCAGGCGATTTTCGATTTCGTGTTTTCCATGGTACGGACCGGCGAAGATATGCGTTCGCGCATTGAGGAATTCACCGGAGGCTTTAGAGTCACACTCCGCAAACTTGTGGCTGAAGGCGTCGAAAGCGGAGAATTCAAAAAATCAGTCGATCCCGATGTCACGGCGGAGGCTCTTTTCTCACTGATGGAGTCGTTCGCCCTGCGCGTCCTGCTCGGAGTGGAAAATGATGTCCACGCGGCAAGACTGCGCTTCAACGCAACGATTTCCGCCCTTGCGGTGTGACCTACCGGCGCGAACGCCTGCTTTCTTCGACCGGCTTCAGATTGGCGCAGAGAACTCCCTGAAAGCGAAGTTCATAACCATCGCCGTCGTCCGAGCGTTCTGCCAGCACGCACCCTGTACCCTCTTCGAAATATTCCCAGTGCTTGTCGTCCGTCATGTACAGCACACCCCTCGGACTCATCACCTGCCAGGCGACGAAACGCCGCCCGTCAGGAGCGGTGACGCGCACTTTAAGTTTGGTGCGGAACGGAAGCTCCAGTCCATTCGGAGCGACAAATGTGGACTCGTGCTCCTCGCGCCCGTAGTCCACATTGAGATATACACCCTCTTCGCTCACGAATCGGGCGCTCCTTATCGGAGCGAACGTCCAGGTCGCGCACCCGGCAAGCAGCACACAAGCGATGATGAACAGATATAGAGCCTTTTTCATTGTCTATCGTCAGTTGTTGCGGAGCGAAACCTGAACACTCTTGACTGTTACCTTTAAACTCTCAACTCTCCACTCACATGGGATAGTCGAGAGCCTCGGGGATCATCACCGTGGTCAGGCACTTCGCCGCATTGTCCTTGGCGATCTTCGTCCCGGCGAGGGACGCATCCACCTTGGCGCGCAATGCGCAGAACTCTGCCTGCTTCTCGGCATCGGCAGCATTGAATCCGAATACGACCTCTGCGCATATGCGGGCAGCCTCACCGGCGACGTTTCCGGCGATCGTGCCGAGAAGGTCGTTGAAGGTATTGAGGTAGCTCTCAAGCTCAGGACCGACTACAGGATGCTCGCCACCCGTGAGTGCGAGATGCTTCACGTCGGCATGGAAACTCTTCGCCGCCATAAGTCCGGCGAGTGCGTCCGCCATCGGAAACACCACGCCATGACGCTGGGACGCGCCAAGCTTCTTGCCCGCCGCATCCTTCGCGGCCGCAGCGAAATCGCGGGTCCACGACCAAAGACGGAGTGCCGCCGCAAGCGCATTCATGCCGTTGCGATCAGCCGCCGGACACGCCTCGCACTCCTTCGCCCAGGCTTCGACCTGCGCGAGGAACACGGGATTGCCCATCGTCTCGGAGATCTGACGGCGCTGAACGGCCTCCGGGCCTTCATACGTTGCATCAAGCTGCATATCCGTCCACTTGTAGAACAGGAATCCGGGGCAATCCTCCGTGATGCCGTAGCCGCCCATGAGCGAAATCGCCTGACGCATTACATCCGCACCGTGACCGGTGTTCCAGAGCTTGCAGCTCGGACAGAGAACATTGGCAATAGCCATGAGGTACACGTAGCGGACGGTTACATCCTCATCCTCCTCGGGGTTCTTGCCTTCAGCGAGAAGCTGAACGGCCTTGTCCATCGGAGCCTTCATCGCCTTGAGCATGGCGCGGCCCTTGCCGAGCTTCTCCTTGGCTTCATCCTGAATGGCCTCAATCTTGTCATAGACGCGCGAGATGTCGAAACCGAGCGAGCTTGCAGCCTCGGCCGTCGCCCACACGTCCGCCAGACGCTGCGTGACATCCTCCTTCATCTGGAGACCAAGGGCGTGGCGAGGGCTTCCCTCGTTCACGCCGACTGCTCCGCGGAAACGCGTACGCTGATAACGGATGACAGGCTCGATTGCGGACATGAGCGAAGCCGCGCCCATCACACCGACACCGACGCGCGTCTTGGAGAAAACCTGCGCGATGATTTCGGAATGGGAAAGATTAGGAACGATGACGCCATCCTTGATTGTGTATCCGCCGATGATGCGTGAGGCGGGAACAACGACGTCAATCACGGGATCGCCGGTGTTGGAGAGCTGATGGACGAGCTTCTTCGTCTGTGCTCCGCGATCGAACTTGCCGGGGTCGGTCGCCTCGACCACAACCATGCAGGAACCCTTGAAGCGTTCATCGCCTGAGTCGAGCGCGATTGTGATGTAGTCGCATATCTCGATGTTCGTGATGAAGCGGCCGCGCTTCTCGACGCGAAGCATGGGCTCCTCGCCATCCTTCCACTCGGCAACGGAGATGCGTCCGCAAAGAACGCCAGTATCGACGCCGACGTACGGAAGCGGCTCGGTGAGCGCGAAGGAACCGCGCCACGTCTTGCCCGAAGGGTTGCCGGGGGCGCAGAGCGTCATGTACTTCGTCTTCTGCTCGGGCGTACCCATCTCTGCGATGGGTCCCATCGCAAGATCGTTCACAAAGGAAGAGGTCGCGGCTCCGTTGTCCACCCACGCGGTCTCGTATGTCACGAGAGACATCGCCAGGTTGCGCGGTCCCTCGAAAAGGCCGCCGCAGTCGGCGTTGAGCGTGGCGGCGGTCATGCCGGAAGCGTCGAACGCATCGAAGAGCGACTGCTTCTCGGGAGTCCACTCGTGCGTAAAGCGCTGACCGTTCGCGACAAGCCTCGCGACGACGGAACGGGCCGTCTGGCGCGCACCTGCAATGGCCATCTGAATGTCATAGCGTTCGGCGAAGCGCCACATTATCTGACGGACCTCGTCACCGGGCAGCATCTTCATCGTAGGACGTTCGACTTTGTTCTCTTCCATTATGTCCGTTCCTTATCCTTTTGTGAAAGTCGGGTTGACTTGCTCTATCCTTAGAATTCCAGTGCCGTGTACATCATATCGAGGAACTCGGCGTAAGTCATGCGCTTCTGCTCCATCGAATCGCGGTCGCGAACCGTGAACGTTCCGTCCTGTACGGTCTGATCGTCGATGGTGATGCACCAGGGCGTGCCCACCTCATCCTGACGGCGATAGCGGCGGCCGATTGCACCGGAGACGTCCCACATCACGTTCACCTTCTGGCGAAGCTTGCCAAAGATTTCGCGTGCGATGCGATCCTGTTCGGCATCCTTCTTGATGAGCGGGAAGATCGCAACCTTGATCGGAGCAACCTTCGGGCTGAAATGGAGAACCGTGCGGATATCCTCCTTGCCCTTGTCGTCGGTGAGTTTCTGCTCCTCGTAGGCTTCGCAGAGAAGCGCGAGCATCAGACGGTCCACACCGGCGGAAGGCTCGATCACGTGCGGCACATACTTGCCGTCGAAAAGATTCCTGCAGAACTTCTCGGCCTCAAGCGCATCCTTGCCGCGGGCGACCCAATCCTTCTGCACCTTCTCGATGAATGCCGCCTTTGCTGCGTCATCCATCTTCTTGGCGGCCTGCTTGAGAGCATCGTCGAACACCATCTGGCTTTCACCGGAATGCTTCTGGTGCTGGGTGAGGTCGAAATCGCTGCGAGCCGCGATGCCTTCGAGTTCCTGGCGTCCGAACGGGAAGTCGTACTCGATATCCACACAGGCGCGGGCATAGTGGGCGAGCTCGTCGGGCTTCTGCCAGTATTCCACGAAACGTTCGGTGGGAAGGCCGACGGCGTTCAGGAACTTCTTGCGCTGCTCAACCCAGTACTTGTGCCAGACTTCCCAGCCCCAGTCGTCCTGAACCGGTCCGTTGAGGTCTGGATTGTCGGCGAGCGTGACGACCTTGCCGTGAAGAATCTCCACCGCCTCGTCGGGACGGATGAAGAACTCAAGCTCCATCTGCTCGAACTCGCGGCTGCGGAACGTATAGTTGCGCGGCGTCACTTCGTTGCGGAAGCTCTTGCCCATCTGCGCGATGCCGAAAGGAACCTGTTGACGGGATGTGGAAAGGACATTCTGGAACTGCGCAAAGATCGCCTGGGCGGTCTCGGGACGCAGGTACGCAACGTTGGACGGATCCTCGATCGGTCCGACGATCGTCTTGAACATCAGGTTGAACGGCTTCGGCTCGGTAAGTTCGCCGCCGCAGTACGGACAGAAGAAGTCGCTTCCGGCGATCTTCGGCTGAGGCTTTTTCTTCTGCTCCTCGTATATGTCCTTGATCTGGTCGGCGCGCATGAGCTTCTTGCAGTCCTTGCACATCGTCATCGGATCAGCGAATGTGTCGAGGTGGCCGGATGCCTTCCAGATTTTCGGGTGCATGATGATCGTGGCGTCAAGGCCGGCCACATCGCTGCGTCCACGGACGGTGAACTGCCACCATGCCTGCTTCACGTTCTGCTTGAGCTCGCAGCCGAGCGGACCGTAGTCCCAGAAACCGGGCATTCCGCCATAGATCTCGGAGGAATGATAGATGAAACCGCGGCGCTTGCACAGCGCCGACAGCGGGTCAAGACTCGACTTGTTCTCTTCAGCCATGATGATTTTGTCCTTTAAATAAAATTTCCGGGTATTTTACCAAATCCCCCCCACCCTTTCAACCGATGCCCCCGGCGCCACTAAACAGGGCAGTTGACATCAGCGTTTGAACAGCAACGGCATATTCTTGAAAAATGCCATAAATGAGGCGTCTTTCTCCTCGCAAAGCATCTTTTCGGGATGGAACTGAACGCCAATCGCAGGATATGTGTCGCACTCAATCGCCTCGACCACTCCGTCCGGAGACTTCGCGACGATGCGGAAACCTGGAGCAAGATCCTTCACAGCCTGATGGTGGTACGAATTGACCAGCGCATTGGTGACTCCCGTCACACGCGCAAAACGGGAATTGGGCTCAATCGAAATCCTATGGTGCACATTGCGGTGCTGCACATCCTTTACGGAGAATTCGCTCGGAAGATCCTGCCACAGGGTTCCACCGAATGCAATGTTCATCAACTGGCAGCCGCGGCAGATCCCGATCACAGGAAGGTTTCTGCGGCGGGCGGCGGCAAGAAGACGGAAGTCGAAACCGTCGCGTGGCGCATTGACCTTGCCGAGCTTCGGACTCTTCGGCGCATTGTACCGTGCCGGATCCACATCCTCTCCGCCTGTGAGAATCAAGACGTCAAGCTTTGACATGAGGGCATCAAACTGCGCATCCGTGCCGAAACGCGGAACCACCACCGGCACATGCCCACCTCGCGCAACCGCATCCGCATAGCTGGCGTTGACCATCACCTTCGCGGAATTGTCTCCGGTCGGAAAGCTCTCGGATATCCCGACCACCAAAGGTCGTGAGGCAAACACCGCCGCCATGGGGAGCAGGGCAAAAGCAAGAACTGCGATGCGCATGCTTGTTCTGGACATGATCATTTTCCTTTCATTACGAATTTGGATACGGCTATATGGG
>JAGBFY010000542.1 GCA_017936245.1 Kiritimatiellia bacterium | reverse complement strand
CATCCGTCGCTCGCATGTACAATGTGCTGTCTGTCGCGGCGGACGATACGAGCGTCACGCTTGCAACGAGCGATCTCATTGACCCGCGCGTTTCTGATGAGCTTTCCTTTGTCCTGACGAAGGAAGTCCGCTTCGTAATGGCTCGTGAAGAGGATGTTCGAGCTCGCATCTCCCAGTATTACGGCGACGATACGGATTCCGTGGCGGATATGCTGAAGTCCCTCGGATCCGGAATGGATCAGGATGATACCCTCAAGAGCGATCCGAACGATGTGGCATCCCTTGAAGGCGCGGCGAACAACAACGCCGTCATCAAGTTTGTGAACCTGATCCTTTATCAGGGCGTTGTCGACCGTGCGGCTGACATTCACATCGAGCCGTTTGAGAAAGATTTCCAGATCCGCTACCGCGTGGACGGAGCGCTTTATGCGATGAAGGCTCCGGATGTCTCTATGGCACCGGCGATCATCTCTCGTATCAAGATCATGGCGGGTCTCAACATTGCTGAACGCCGCGTCCCGCAGGATGGACGTATCGCGATCAACGTTGCGGGGCGTCCCGTCGACCTTCGTGTGTCGTGCCTTCCCACCGCCCACGGCGAATCTGTGGTTATGCGTATTCTCGACCAGAGCGCCACGTCTCTCGACCTTGAGAACGTTGGTCTTGCGGAAGACGTGTACGAGCAGATCACGATGGATATCGAAAAGCCGAACGGCATCATTGTGGTGACGGGTCCTACCGGCTCTGGCAAGACAACAACCCTCTATTCCGTTCTCCGCCGCATCAACAACATCGACACGAAGATCCTCACCGCAGAGGAGCCTGTCGAATACGATGTGGATGGAATCGTGCAGGTGCCGATTAACCATGAAGTCGGAAATACGTTCCCGAAGGTGCTCCGCGCCTTCCTTCGTCAAGACCCTGACATCATGCTTATAGGAGAAATCCGTGACCTTGAGACGGCAGAGGTGGCCATTCAGGCCGCACTTACGGGGCACTTGGTGTTTTCCACCCTGCATACGAACGATGCCGCCGGCGCGGTGATGCGCTTTGTGGATATGAACGTGCCGCCGTACATGGTGGCATCAACCCTCGAGGCTGTGCTTGGCCAGCGTCTTCTTCGCACGTGCTGCAAGGAGTGCAAGCAGCCGTACGAGCCGGACGACGAAACGCTCGACCGCATCTCGCTCACGCGCGACCAGATCGGTACGCGTCCGTTCTACTTCGGCAAGGGCTGCAAGACGTGCAACGGCACCGGCTACAAGGGACGTAAGGCCATTTTTGAGTATCTGCGCATCTCCAATCCGATCCGCGAGCTCATCAACCGCAAGTCGCCGACGCTCATCATCCGTGAGAAGGCGCGCGAGCTCGGCATGCGTACGATGCGTGAGGACGGCGTACGCGCGATTCTTGACGGCTACACAACCGTTGACGAGGTGCTGCGCTACACCTAACTCGTGTTTTCTCGCTTCCGTTGATGGAGGTTATCCTAAATCACCGGAAATGTGATATAATGCTCAAAAGTTTTTTATCAAAGGAGTAGAAATGAAGATTGTAGCTGCGGCTTTTGCCGCTTCCGTTATGGCGGGATGTGTCAGCGCTCCCGTGGTTGAATGCAACTATAAGAGCCAGCCTTGCAAGGCTAAGTCCTGCAAAGCTGCCGAGAATGCCGATGCCGAAGGGTTCGTGACGATTTTCAACGGCAAGGATCTTACCGGCTGGATGGGCGCTACCAAGACGTATGGTGTCGACCCCAAGGAGCCCGGCGTACTTCAGTGCTTCCCGAACCGCGGTGGCGAGGGCGGTGGCGGAAACCTGTGCACGGAGAAGACGTACCGCAACTTCGTGCTCCGCTTTGAGTTCTGTCTGCCCACAAACGGCAACAACGGTCTTGGCATCCGCATGCCGAACGAGAAGGCAGGCGCGGCGTACAACTCCATGTGCGAGCTTCAGCTTCTTGATGATGGCGGCAGCCAGTACTACAATTCCAAGGGTGGTCTCGATCTCCTTCATGAATACCAGTATACGGGCAGTATCTATGGTGTCGTTCCAAGCCGCCGCGACAACTTTGGCATTCAGACCTGGGGCAAGGAAAAAACCTTCACCGGCGGTGGAAGCTACGTGAAGAAGCCTGGTATGTGGAACTTTGAGGAAGTCCGCGTAATCGGCAGCGAGATAGAAGTGTATCTCAACGGTGTTCTCATCACGAAGGCAGATGTCTCCAAGTTCAAAGGCGATGGTTCTGATACGCCGGACGGCAAGGCTCATCCCGGTCTTCACCGCACCGAAGGTCACATCGGCTGGCTTGGACACGGCCACAACGTGAAGTGGCGCAACATCCGCATCAAGGAGCTCCCCGATGATGCCAAGATGAGCGATGTCTGCCCTTGCGCCGTCAAGAAGTGCCCTGAAGGGTTCACCGTGCTTTTCGACGGCAAGCCTGAGCAGCTCAAGGCCAACTGGAAGGGCGTGACAACGCGCGAGAAGTTCGACAATCCGATTGTCCGTCAGGAGGCTCGCAAGAACAAGCCTGGCAAGGCAGCCGACATCCAGAAGTTCGCTGACGAGCACATGGTCAAGCACTGGAAGGTGCGCAATGGCGCTCTCTTCTTCGATGGTCTGCGCGGCGGCTATTCGCTTGCAACCAAGAAGGACTACAAGGACTTCGAGATGCTCGTCGATTGGCGCATCCTCTCCCCGCGCGGCGATTCCGGACTCTACCTCCGTGATGCTCCGCAGGTTCAGATCTGGGATGCCCACAACATGTGGAACATCGGCTCCGGCGGTCTCTACAACAACAAGAAGAACCCCGACAAGGCTCTTCTCATTGCCGACAATCAGGTAGGTTCGTGGAATACGTTCCGCATCAAGATGGTTGGCGAGAAGGTGACGGTGTGGCTCAACGACAAGCTTGTTGTGGACAACACCACGCTGGAGAACTATTGGGACCGTACCAAGCCGATCTTCCCTGTTGAGCAGATTGAGCTTCAGT
>JAGBFY010000541.1 GCA_017936245.1 Kiritimatiellia bacterium | reverse complement strand
GGGGATGCAATCAATATTCCGGCAGGCGTGAAACATTGGCACGGGGCTGCTCCCGACAGCTGGTTCTCGCATTTAGCCATCGAAGTGCCCGGTGAGAACAACAGTACCGAATGGCTGGAACCTGTCGGTGATGAAGAATATGCCAAATTAAAATGACATGAAACAGATAGTATTGATACTTATGAGCCTACTTACTTTCAGTAATCCGTCGAAAGCACCAAAACAGACTGTGGAACCGGCAGTATCGTCACGCACGATGTGGAGCCGAATACCCTTGTCGCGGGCAATCCCGCCAAACTCATTCGACGAATATAGTTTCTGAAACATTATGCTGGAAGATATCATCCGATTACTACATGAAGGGAAACATTCTTTAGTCGTTTCCAACGGAGAAGTCAGAACTTTCGACAGACGCGGTGTGGCCGACCTGTATGCCCTGCTGCGGGAAGATTCCGATTTCCTGAAAGGAGCTTCCGTTGCGGACAAAGTCGTAGGCAAGGCGGCTGCGGCGCTGATGATTTTGGGAGAGGTCGGAGAGCTCCATGCGGACGTGGTCAGCCGTCCGGCCCTCGACTTGTTTGCCGATAGCGGGGTACGCGTCAGTTACGGTACGGCAGTCCCGCACATTATCAACCGTACAAAGACGGGATGGTGCCCGCTGGAAACTTGTTGCCGGTATTGCCTTACTCCACAGGATTGTCTCGTCCGAATTGAAGAGTTTATAACATTACAATCTAAAAGAATGAATTCAGATAAATGAAGAAACAACATTTACTATTTGCAACATTCATATTGGCCGGAAGCCTGACCGTTTCGGGCCAAACACCTGATACGGCAGACAGCTTGTCAGCCCAAAGAACATTGACTATCGACGAAGTGGTCGTTACCGGAACCCGTCATCAGACGGATATACGCCACTTGTCGCAGACTGTTTCAGTAGTGAACAGGAAAAGAATCGAGCAGTCGATGCAGCCTTCCCTGCTCCCTGTGCTCACGGAACAGGTTCCGGGTCTGTTCACTACTTCGCGCGGCGTGATGGGCTACGGGGTCTCCAACGGGGCGGCAGGCGGTATTTCGTTACGCGGGTTAAGTGGCGGCAATGCCCGCCTGATGGTGCTTATTGATGGGCATCCACAATATGCCGGCATCTTCGGACATCCGATTGCCGATGCCTACCAGACGCTCCTGGCCGACCGGGTGGAGGTACTGCGTGGCCCGGCATCCGTACTCTACGGTTCGAATGCCATGGGTGGCGTAGTAAATATTGTGACCCGCAAAATGCACGAGGATGGGATTCGCACCCACCTGCACACAGGGTACGGTTCCTACAACACGTTGGAAACCGAACTGACGAACCGCATCCGCAAAGGGCATTTTTCGAGCGTCATCAGCGGCTCGTACAACCGCACGGACGGGCATCGTGCCGACATGGGATTCGAGCAGTACGGCGGTTACGGCCGGATCGGTTACGAGGTGACGGACCACTGGAATCTGCGTGCCGACGTAAACGTGACCCACTTCAACGCCTCTTATCCCGGCCCGGTATCGGCTCCGCTGCTGGACGGTGATCAGCGCATTACACGGGGCATGACCTCTTTTGCCGTCGAAAATGAATACGGGAAGACTTCCGGTGCGTTGAGTTTCTTCTACAACTGGGGCGACCATTGGATTAACGACGGCTATACGCCTTCCGCAGGGGAAGGTCCGCAGGATGACCGCTTCAACTCGTATGACGACATGATGGGTATCTCATGGTATCAGAGCGCCCGGTTCTTCAAGGATAACCGCATCACCGTAGGCTTCGACTGGTTCCGTTACGGTGGCGAGGCATGGAGCGAATATGTGAGCGGAGAAGACGCGGGAACACGTAGCGATTTGGTGGATAAGCATGAAAACGAGGTGGCAGGCTATGTGGACTTCCGGCAGGATGTCGGGAAGTGGCTCACGTTCAACGCAGGATTGCGCGTTGATCATCATTCCCGTGTCGGAACAGAATGGGTGCCGCAGGCCGGATTGGCATTCCACCTGCCTCATACCATCGAACTGAAGGCTTCTGCCTCCAAAGGTTTCCGTTACCCGATTCTCCGTGAGATGTACATGTTCCCGCCGCAGAATCCCGACTTGACGCCGGAATCTATGTGGAACTACGAGATAGCCTTCTCGCAAAGACTGTTGGGTGGAAGCCTGTCGTATGGCATCAATCTCTTCTATATCGATGGCAAGAACCTGATTATGACCCTGCCCAATCCGAGCGGAAGCGGTATGCTGAACCAGAATTCGGGAGAGATAGACAATGCAGGCGTCGAAGCACAGGTCGCTTACCGTTTCAATAAGAGTTGGTCGGTGGATGCCAATTACAGCTACCTGCACATGGAGAATCCCGTGATTGCCGCTCCCGAACATAAGCTCTATGCCGGAGCAAACTTCACGCAAGGACGCTGGTCGGTATCGACGGGCATACAGTACATCGCCGGACTTTACACCTCGACAGATCCGGCTACAACCGAGGATTTTGTCTTATGGAATCTGCGCGGACAATTCCGTGCCACCCCATGGCTCGACATCTGGGCACGCGGAGAAAACCTGCTGGCACAGCGTTACGAAATCAATGCCGGATACCCGATGCCGAGAGCTACGGTGATGGCAGGTATAAATCTGAACTTTTAATTGATAAATTACAGTATATATGAAAAAGATAATGAGCATGATAATGGCTGCAATGGTATTTTTGACCATAGGAACAGGATATGTACAGGCACAGGACAAGACATCGGATAGCGCATCTGAACTCCCAAAGGTCTATCTTATCAAGGAAATTACCCCGGAAAATCTTGTGAAGATCTACGAGGCTCTCGGTCGTAAAGCCGAAGGAAAGGTTGCGGTAAAACTCTCCACCGGCGAACCGGGCGGACATAATTTTCTCCAGCCGACACTCATTGCACCACTTGTACGGAAAATGAACGGCACAATCGTGGAGTGCAATACGGCCTATGGTGGCGGACGTGCCAATACGGAGGCACACCTCAAGGCTGCTGCCGACCACGGTTTTACGGCGATTGCGAAAGTGGACATCATGGATGCCGACGGCGAAGTGTCCCTGCCGGTAAAAGGCGGCAAGCACCTGAAAGAGGATTTCGTGGGCAAGAACTACTTGAATTACGATTTTACGGTTGTGCTGTCGCATTTCAAAGGTCATGCGATGGGTGGTTTCGGCGGCGCAATCAAGAATATCTCCATCGGCATCGCCTCGTCGGGCGGCAAGGCGTGGATTCATTCGGCAGGCACGACCAAGGACGTAAGCAAAGTCTGGGGTAACCTTCCCGAACAGGATAACTTTTTGGAGTCGATGGCCGAGGCCGCCAAAGCCGTCACGGACCATTGCGGCGATAAGATTCTCTACATCAGTGTGGCCAACAATCTTTCGGTGGACTGCGACTGTGACTCCTCGCCTGAAGATCCGCGGATGGGCGACATCGGTATCCTTGCCTCGCTTGACCCGGTAGCGCTTGACCGGGCCTGCACCGATCTGGTACGCTCCTCCGAAGACCACGGTAAAATTCACCTGATCGAACGTATCGACTCGCGCCACGGGATGCATACACTCGACTATGCCGAACAGCTCGGTATGGGAAGTCAGAAGTACGAACTTGTCGAACTGAAATAGACTGTTCGGGATGCTTGCTATGGCTGTACTGCCCCGCCATCTTTCTCAAATCCGTTCTGTTGGCTGTGGTTGCCGGGTATGCGGCTTCGCATTTCAGGAAAGCTTCGCCCGGACTGCTCCTTGGGGTCGTCTTGGCCTATCAGCTTGTCGGGACGCTGGGAGAATGGGCGACGAAAGGAGATTCCTGGCTTGCCGCACAGGATTTCCGGATTGGTATTCCGGGCATGCTGCTTCAGATATTCGGGAGCTGGCTATTCATTAACCGCATCATTCGTAAGTAATACCATTCCTATTGATTTTTGAATGAAAATAATAAACAAGGAGAGGAAAAGGTCTTTTCCCGTTCCTTTGCAACCTCAAATCGGCAATGGATAAGTAGCCATTATTCTCTTAACTCCTGCTGAACAGGTCAAAACCCCTCAATGGATGAATATAGAGTAAACCTGCATATCTCCCTTTATTTCCAACAGTTTGCATTATTCCTGCGAAATCCATCCGTATGTGAGCGAGTTTTGTTATATTTGTCCGATAAATAAAAAAACAGCTCATGATTTCAAACAAAATTTTACTAATATGCCTGGCCTTCATCGCATTGACTGCATGCAGCGCCGGCTCGAAAAAACAAACGAATCATCATATGGAAAATGAAAAGCGTACCCTAGTGAAACTGGAAACCACCATGGGGAATATCACAGTGGCCCTGTATAATGAAACACCGAAACATCGTGATAACTTTATCAAACTGGTAAAAGAGGGAGTATATGACAGTACGTTGTTCCACCGGGTTATCAAACAATTCATGATCCAGGCCGGCGATCCGGACAGCAAAAACGCATCGGATACCGCCATGCTGGGCAGCGGTGATGTGGGTTACACCATTCCCGCCGAATTCAATCCGAAATTCTTCCACAAGAAAGGAGTATTGGCGGCAGCACGCCAGGGTGATGATGTGAACCCCGAAAAGGCTTCATCGGGTTGCCAGTTCTATATTGTTACCGGACGCAAGTT
>JAGBFY010000540.1 GCA_017936245.1 Kiritimatiellia bacterium | reverse complement strand
GATCTCCCAAGCCGAGCACCGTTGCGGCGCAATTTGTCGGGTTCTGGAACGAATCAATCTTAAAGCGCGTGAATACCGCATACCCGACCGTATTGCTGACGGGGAACACCGATGTATACATACATCCGCCCTTGCCGTAGATTACGCCGTTTTGGTTCGTATAGGAAGGCTGGGCGAAATAAATGCACTTCTCCTCATCTAAATCAACACCGCGATGCGGACATGCAACCGGAACTTCCGAAACCGTGAAATTGTCCGCAGATCCGCGCACGGTCCATTTGTGGGCGGATGCGTTGGAATACATCGTACGCATTACATCCCGGAACGCCTTCCCGTCATGGCGATACCAACGGTACGCCCCGGAGAAAGGATCGCCGGGAATCTGCGCGGCAGGCGGCACGTCGCCTTCCGCTACAAGAAGCGAGAGGCAGTCGATCTCCATCTTTCCGGCATTCGAATCCGTCCTTTTCACGCTAAGCGTATTCGCTCCGGACACAAAAGCCGAACCGGGGACCGTCACCCCCGCGCTCTGCCCGGCGACAACCTCGACATCCGCTGCGACCGTACGTCCATTCACCAGAAGATCAAACGTCCCCCCTGCGGAAAATGAAGTCGTCTTGAACTTGAACGTGCGGGCTTTCGCAACCAAAGCGGATGCAAGCTCAAAATTCACGCTCACGGTATCGTCGGCGGACGCAAGAGAGCCCTTCATGTTCTTCCAGTCGTTTACATCCGTCAAATTCGCCGAGCCGCTGCCGGCAAACTCAAGCGACATGTCATTGGCGACGCCTATCCGCCATTCATCGCCGTCGGCGCAGCTGTCACAGAACGCATTGAGCACCTCTTCGCGGGAAAGTGCGCGATCCCAAACCGCCACCTGCTGATACCAGCCGCGGAAACATCCGTTGTCCGATGAATTCATCCCTAGTCCGACACCGGTCTCGTCCGCAGGACCGCCAAGAGCAAGTTTGTAAAGCCCCCATGTCGCCTTTGTGAGCGCCACATCGGTATTCTTCACGCCTTCGTACCAGGCTCCGCTTTCGGTCTTGTAGTAAAGCCTGTTTTCGCGACCGTTAACCGTAAGCGCCATATCAACCCATTCTCCGGCCTTGAGCGTGGCAGACGAATCGGTCTGCATGGCTGTGAACTCATCTACCCCAGTGCCATGAACGGCCTTTACATACAAATTATCGGATGGTCCCAGCAGCTGCAGAGCCAATCCCGACTCCGCACTATATCCATATCCTAACTGGAGCAGCTGTATCTTGCCGGTCGCATTTTCCGCCGGGTCGATGCGCGATTCGAGCTTGAAGCGGAGAATTACGGTATAAGACGCCTTGTTGGTTGCGGTTACGGGTTGATAAAGCATAAAGTAAGATGTGCTCACCTTTGATTTGTCATCAACTATATACGGCTGCTTGAAATGTACGACCGAACGGTTTTTCAGGGTTTTCCCTGCATAAGGAGCCGGCACATCCATCGTCTCGACAGCGATATTTGCGATGACTCCGCCGAACTTTAATTTGTCGCCGGCTGGATTTGCCGCCGATCCGACATAAAGTGCGTTGGCAAACTCGTAGTCGTTGAGATACGTATTCAACGCCTGCCGCGCACCGCGGAAATAGAAAGCCGCATCGTCGAATGCGTTGGCATTGCCGGTTGCGTCGGCCGGCGGCTTAAGGGCGAATCTCGCCTCGTCAACCGCCGCATTCCTCGCCGCCTCCGCCGCCGTCAGATGGCGGTTGTAGAGACGCACCGACTTTATCCTGTAGAATTCGGTGCCGCATCCCACCGTGAAGCTGCCGGTTGAACTCGCGGCATCGTTGTAGAACGAACTCTGAAGCGTCGCATAATCAGACCCGTCAACCGCAACGCTCCCGCCCGACGCTTTCGTTCTCAGCGAATACGTGTGGAAGCGGCGGATGAACTGAGTGTTGTTCCATTCGCAGCACCTTGTCGGAGCGCCCGCAAAATAACGATTGCCGCCGTTGCCGTAGATGCCGCCGACAAGCCCAGACGAGCCGACCGCTCGCAGATACAGACTTATGCGCGGATTTGCGGCGACCGATCTGGCCGAGTTGTCGGCGCCGTCAAAATCCTCGCTTGCCGCGAAAACCACCTCAAGAGTAAGATTCGTCGTGCCGGCCTCATCCGCAAGGCATTCTACGTTCGAGACTTCCCCGATGGCATGATCGAACGTCATCTCATCTGCGCCGACCGTCAAACCCGACGTCGGCAACGTCAAATCATGCCCATTGCCTGAAAGATCCTTCCACACCGTTGGCGAATCGGAATGCACCCCAACACCAGCATTGTCTATGGCGTCATAATGCAATACAAGACCGTCCGTAACATATGCACCAAATGCATAAGCCGAGACGATAAACGACATACCCGCCACAATTAGTCGCCTGCCAATTGATTCTTTCATTGCCACGACATTATCCTTTCCTCTTTATGAAAAACATCGTGTGGAATATATCATACACCTTTTTTTTTTTGTCAAGGTATTTTGATAATTATAAGCCGATTATTTACCGCCGCCGGAACACGGCCCCACAAAAAAGCAGCAGTATGTTATATCATCTTACATGAATGTGGAAGCCGGGGTGGCAGTATTTCTCCGCATAGGTCGTCCAAAGGTTCTCGTCATCGTGAATCTTAACAATCGAACGGCTGGAGCCACTGTAAGACCTCGAAATGGACAGCACCGAGTCAATGGCGTTTGTGACGGCATCCTGAACCGTAAGTATGCCGATGAGAGCCCCTTCTGCCGGAAGTTCAGGATAGGCTGACGTATCGACATCAATCCTCATCTTCTCCGCTCCGTCAATGAGAGACAGTGGATCGGCAGTGCGCACATTCCTTATACCATAGCGCATAAGCTCAGCATCTGACGGATCAAGCTTCAGCGAAAGAGATCCGTTCGGCCCAACCCGGAAGGAGACTCCATTTACGGCGTCAACGGATGTAACCTTCACGGTTCCGTTCGTAAGCTCCAGAACATTGGAATCCGTAACAGGATCGGAATCTCCATTCGCACCAAAACCTGCCGTTCCGCCCACGGCAAATACACCCTTGCCGATTTTGAAAAGCCTGCCGTTGAGCGAAAGTCCTGTGTCTAGATGGAACACCTTGCCGTCCACAACATCCACCTGCGCATTGCCGTTCACAAACAAGCCCCGATTGGACTCTTTGGTGAGCGAGACGTCTTTGTCAACCTTGAGACGCGCCCATTTCGTAAGCGTCAACGCATCGAAGTCAAACACTTGAAGGTTTGCGCCAAGGGATGCGGCAGAGGAGAGATAGAGCTGCTGGAAGTTTGCATTTTGTGAACTTGCAGCCCATGAAGTCACCTCCATCGTCCCTTCAAACCCGCTGTTATTACCTGTAAGTTTGTAAGCACCATCCTTATTGCTGGTATCACCGTCGTAACCCCTAAACACTACTTTCGCCGCACCAGAGATGTCGGCGGCAATCGTCATTGTTTTGTCACCATAGCAGCCAAAATAGACAGTGCCGTCATTCGCAAGGATGTTACCTTTCACGGTCGGCGAACGCAAGTTTCCGGCACGAACCGTAGAACCGTTTCTCATGATCAGTCTATCGCAGGAGAATTCAGTCGGGAACACGGTAACCGATGAATACTCGTCAGCAAGCGTAAGCGACAATCCCGGAAATTCATACGGATTATTGCCCACAATTCGCAGACAGCACTCTTTCCAATCCTTTCCGTAGGCTTTGCACGGCACGAAATAATGAGCTCCTTCATGCGGAACTTTCTTATCCGACCATTTTGACTCATCACTTATGGCACCATCATTATGCTTTGCCGCATCCAGCGTTGTATTGGCATTGGGCGAATCCGGAACATCCAGGATAACAGAAGGCTCAATCACGCAAACCAACGACTTGGTGTTCTGCGACTCGTCGGATTCCACGGCAAGCCTATGCGTGTGACCGAATTCAGATGCATCTGCAAGAGTTACATCAAATCCATCAAGCGAGAGTTCACTGGCATACGGAACAGTCACAAGCGCAATGCGCTGCGTAGTTGTACCGTCAATAAGTGACTCTGGAAAGGAATAAGTGACATCAAGCGAAACGCTTTCGCCCATGGTGAAACTGTCCGTGGCGGTGATCGCGCCATATTTGCCCGAGGTCGAATCTCCAGTCAGCCTTACACGCGAACCGGAATCGAGATGGAGAGTGCCGAATGACACATCATTGGTCGTTGTAACCATCAGCGCATTGGTGCGCACACATACCGTCCCTGGGAAAATTGGCGAGGCGGCAAAGAACGTCGTACCCATCGGAATTCCATTCTCATCACAAATGTTCGTGACCGTTATCGTGCCAAGATAGTCCGACATATCACCGCGCAGCCTACAAGTGAAGTTGGTCTCGGCTTCCGCAAGGCGATTTCCGCCAATCAGCAATCCGCTGGTGGAATCTCCGTGGAAATCTGAAGTGAAATCGAGCCCCTTATCAGGACCGTTGGCACCGAATCGGAACGGCTGTTCATTGGAGGCAAGCACCGTAACCTTGCCGTTAACGATGCCTATACCAGCGTTGTCGTTCCCCTGATAGTATTTTCCGGCAATAAGCACAAGCCCTTCTCTCGGCCACGTCGTTTCGTACGCATTTCGGGCGCGATTGTTAACAGAGGAATCTTGATAATCCAATTCGGATGAATCGCCAATCATGAGAGATTTGCCGCCAAATTCACCTCCATATACACTTGTGCGCATGGTTCTATTGGACTGCACG
>JAGBFY010000539.1 GCA_017936245.1 Kiritimatiellia bacterium | reverse complement strand
CTATAGGGGAGTTCAAGCGGTTCACCATCTATGATCCGAAGGAGCGTGAGATCTGCGCGGCGACCTTTGCCGAACGCGTTCTGCAGCATTCGCTCATGAACGTGTGCGAACAATATTTCGACAGTTGGCTGATTTTCGACACGTATGCCTGCCGGAAAGGTAAAGGACAGGTTGCCGCTGTAAAGCGGGCGAGGCAGTTTGCGGGGAGGTATGCATGGTTCATGAAGTGCGATTTCCGGAAGTATTTCGATTCGATACCTCATGCGAATCTGAAACTGCTGCTTGGACGTAAATTCAAAGATCCGATGATACTGAGGTGGTTTGAACGGATTATAGACTCCTACGAAAAATTGCAAGGCCGTGGCTTGCCGATCGGTTCGCTCTTGAGCCAACATTTCGCAAATTTCTATCTGGATTCCCTCGACAGGTTCCAGAACCGGGATGGGGGCGGTTCTAGATTCGGATATGTCCGCTATATGGATGATTTTGTCTTTTGGGGCGACAGCAAGTCGGAGCTTGTCGCTCTACGCGGCGCACTGACCGATTTCAGTCGCAACTGTCTTGGTTTGGAGTTGAAGCAGGAGCCGTTCATAAATCGAACGGCGCTTGGCATGGATTTTCTGGGGATGAGGGTTTTCCCTGCTTCCGTCCGTCTTTCGAGGAGAAGCCGCATCCGCTACCGCCGGAAGATCAAGGCGTATGATTCGCTCTATCGTCGCGGATGTTGGAACGACGGCGAATATCAGGCGCATCTGGCCGCGTTGACGGCTTTTACCGAACAGGCCGACAGCAAGGCCTGGAGACGGTCGATTTTGGCAATCGGCGAAGAGCATCGGGCGATAACCGTGTCCTGCGCGGGGGCAGCTGGAACAACAACGCCAGGAACTGCCGCTCCGCGAACCGCAACAGGAACAGGCCCGGCAACCGGAACAACAACATTGGCTTCCGCCTCGCTTGCTCCGCAGCACCGCAGGAAAATCCGCGCGGTCCCCGCAGATGGCCAGTTCCCGGAATCAGGGACGAATAACAATTGGCTGACCGGCGCAAGTAGCGATGCCGAACGTTCCGGTCAGCATCATGAAGGGAGGTGCGCATGTCGCAGATAAGCACATTTTTCTTGCCGCTTGTCGATGGCGGCGGTGCGCAGGAGGAACTGAACGCCTTCCTGCGCGGACATCGTGTCATCCAGATAGAGAAGGCATTTGCCGGAAACGGATGGGCATTCTGCGTGGAATGGCTTGAAGGCGGCTCCCCGGCGCCATCAAAGCAGTTTTACCGCAACCGCATCGACTATCGCGAAGTGTTGCAGCCGGAGGAGTTTGAGCGGTTTTCGGCTCTTCGCGAGAGGCGCAAGGTGATTGCGCAGGAGGATGGCGTTCCTCCGTACATGGTCATGACCGATGCGCAGATGGCAGAAGCGGCGAAGCACGACAGGCTGACGGTTGAGGATCTTGGACGCATTGAAGGTTTTGGCGAAGCGAGGAGCAAAAAGTACGGCGAACGTATTATTGAAGCGTTTGGAGGAATGGCATGGAACGTTGCCCCAAGCGTGCCGGATGGAGAGGTGAAATGCAATCGATAAGCGGCAGGAAAAGAGAGCGGGAGGCGGCATGCCAGGCTGCTGTGAAAGCTAAAGATTTCACAGCAGCCGCGAAGGCGGCGGCGGATGTTGCCGACTGCGCAGAGATTCTCGCGTCGCGGACGACGGGGGTTGTCGCCGAGGCATATGCGAAGGAAGTGGAATCGTGGCGGTCGTTTGCAAGGAAGCTCGAAGCGCTCAAGAGCGGTGTCGCAGGGCATTTTGCCCACAACACACCTGGCGGCGGTTTGGGGACAAACCGCCCTACCGGGGATGGTGATGAGTGGCTCGTTGCGGATAAGCCGGACATCACTTTCGATGACATCGCCGGAATGGAGGAGGCCAAGCGTATCATTGATGAAATGGTTCTTTATCCGATGAAGTCGCCGGAGAAGGCGCGGGCGTTGGGCCTTAATCCCGGCGGCGGAGTGTTGCTTTTCGGTCCTCCCGGCACGGGCAAGACGATGCTTGGCAAGGCGATAGCGGACGCTTTAGACGCACCGTTCTATTATGCCTCCGGCGCGGATCTGCGTTCGAAGTGGTACGGCGAGTCGGAACAGCGCCTTTCGCGGCTGATGAACGCGGCAAAATCCCAGCCTGTGGCGGTGGTGTTTCTTGATGAGGTTGAATCGCTTCTTCCGAGGCGCACCGAGGGTTCGCATGCCGCAGACAACAGGGTCGTCACGCAATTCCTTTCGGATATTGGAGGTTTTAAGGATTCCCGGAACCTTCTGCTCGTCCTTGGCGCAACGAATAAGCCGTGGGACATCGACGAGGCTGTGTTCCGTACAGGACGTTTCGATGAGAAGGTGTATATCGCGCCTCCCGATTTCCCGGCCCGCCGGAAAATACTTGAACTGAATTTGGGCAATGTAAGTCTCGAGGAGGATGTCGATCTGGACTCGCTCGCCCGGAATATGGAAGGGGCGTCCGGTTCGGACGTTTCCGCGGTGGTCTCGGCGGCGAAACGTTCGGCTCTTGCCAGAGCCATCAGGGAGGATGCAGTTCCTGTAGTGACAGCGGAAGATTTTTCAGAGGCAAGACGAAGGATTCCGCTGAGCATAACGGAGAATATACTCGCACCGTACATGCGCTTCATGGAGGAACGGTTTTGAATGCGGTATGCCATATATGCGGAGTGGAACTGCCGAACAGATGGGCCATCGGAAGGATAGAGACGGCGGACGGCGCTCCTCGGCACTACTGCCATCTTCATGCGAACATGGATTTCGGGAAGAAGAATGAAAAGGAACTGAAAAACAAGGAGAATGAGGCGATGAGCGAAAACAAGGATGCCGCAACATCCGAAAAAGAACGGACTCTTGTCCGTTCGGCTTCGGGCGAACTCGCCAGAAAGGCGTGGGCTGAATGTTCGACACTTGCCGCAAAACTGGGTGGCGGCGTTAAATTACTGTGGGGAAAGGTCAATCCGGACCGATCACCCGAGGCCATGCTTGCGGCATTGGACGGCGATCTGTCCGCCAATCGCAGCCGACTGGACGGAATGAAGCCGGTCTTGGACGGTGTGTATCGGGATATAGTCACAAAAAAGAGGGAGTATCAGGGTGCGGCTCCGGTACGGCAGAGGCTTCTGAAGATAGAGCTTCAGACGCTTATGGCCCGGTACAAATCGCTGGAGCGTGAATTCACGATTCTGAGCGAGAACGAGCGGTCCATGGAGATGGTTCGAGGACGTTTCCTCGAAGTGCTTGCCTATGGATTGAGAGGGAAGCTCAATGTCGGCATGGTCGACAGACTGACGGATGACATCGATTCGCACGCCGAAGATGCGGAAGAGATTCAGGACGCGCTCGGCGATCTTGAACGCGCAGGCCGCAGGACAGAGCGGGCAACGGACGATTTCGATTCGGAATTGGCCGATTTCGAAGGCGAACTTGGATTTGCCGACGGTTTTGACAATGAATCAAACAATAAGGAGAATAACAATGAAACACAAAAGTCTGAAATTCACGATGGCGGCGTTCGGAACGCTGATGCTTTCGCTGAATCTGACGGCAGCCTCGCGTGAGGTGTCGTATGCGATAGAAGATGCCGCGTATCAGGCCATAACCAAGATGGCCGAGGATCCGCGGATTACGAAGGAAGTGAAAAAACTTGCCTTCGTAAAAATGTGGTTATCTACTGAAGACAATAAGTCGGTAGCAAACTTCAACTCTGCCGTGACGGTGTTCGAATCGGCTCTTGGGTCGGTTCCCGGAAGCTTTGACATTGTGCTCCATTCCAACCGTGATCAGCAATGGGAAATGATCGATCAGGTGTTCGATCAGGCGGCTGATTTCGAGAGCTACAACCCGTCCACCCATCCGGAATTCCAGAAGCTCGAACTTTGTGATTCAATGCTTCTGGTCAAGATGGTGGGGGCTGTCGACGGCGGTTCGGACGGAGTATCCTCCGTTCGCATGGCGATGAAAATCATTCAGGTGAAGACAGCCCGTCAGGTCTGGAGTTCTGTGATTGAAGGCCAGTATGACGGAAGGTCCGCTCCGGACAATGAGCGTTTGAGTTACTTTGCCCGCAAGGCGCTGGAAGCTGCAGCGGCTGATGCGGTAGCAAAGCTCCCAGCCTCTCTTGACGGATATGGAGTAATGATCGTTCCGTTACAGGGAAATGGCGGGCGTGCGATGACGCAGATATTCATGAATGCGCTTACGGCGGCCGGCAGGCAGGACAGGATCCGCGTCTACGACCTGCCTAACGGCAACGCCTCCGATCGCATGCTTGGACGTTATCTCTGGGAGCGGACCGGCAGCGGCAAGACGCTCGATTCTTCCGTTCTCAAGCAGGTACAGGAGCGTGCCGGTGCGAAAGGGCGACTTGCTGTGATGACGGGCATGGTTGTGTCTGGGCGTGTGTTCCCTGAAACTTGGGTGGATCCCACCGGCGCTCCAGTTGATCGCCTTACCGGATCCTATACCGACGTGCGTAAAAATCCAACAAGCTTTGAAATTATTGCAGATTTAAAATTTCGTGATGTGTACGATGCTTTCCGCGTGGTGGCGGCGGTGTCGGCAAATGGCGTGTACAAGCGCGACATAGGCGGAGATTTGCTTGAGCAGGCACGATCCTTCGTGACAATCCGCAACATTGCGGTGCTGATCGTCATTCTGCTTCTCATATGGTTCGTGCGGCACTTCACATTGCGCGTCAGATAAAGAAGAAAGAAAGGAAATGTTAAGATGAAAAAGATTCTTGGTATGATTGGTTTGGCTTCGGTTCTTACAGGATGCGTCACGCATCCGGCGGATCCTGAAGTGAAAGCCTATGTCAATGGTACTGTTCAGCCGCTCAGGGTGCTTGTTTCGATTGATGGAACAGGGGATAAGACCGGCAATGCCTATGCATTGAGCGGGTATCTGCAGTCGAATCTTGAAGGGGCTCTTGCTGCAAGCGGATATCGTGTAGTGTACGAGGGAGATCATGAGATACTCGTCTCCACGTGCGGATCTGTCATGTGCAAAGAGCGCAACCGCCGTGGCAGCCGTCACGTCTATTATGGAGATGCCGATGTGCAGGTTACCCGTGCGGCCTTCTACAATTCGATGACTGACCAGAGGATGCGTGACCTCGTGGCACGTCAGCGCTTCGACGTCCAGGGGGGCGAGGCCCGTACGCGCACGGAAGCGATCAAGTCCGTTGCTGATACGCTTGGCCCTGAACTTTCGAAATGGGCTGCGCAGTCTGTGACGAAGGTCGCGGCCAAACTTGAACGCTGCGAGGTTACGATCAACAATGCCTGGTCCTATCGCGGTGAAGAGGATTATCCGTCACGTTTTGTCGCGACGGTTCATCGTATGCGCGGAATCTACCAATGCCGCGTTCTTTCCACGGACAACGTAAACAGGTCGATCCGTGTGGAGATCATCTACGACAAGGACATGTATCCCGACGGCATCGTGAACGGTCTTGTCGCAACCAGCGGACTCAATCTCTACAGATAACAAAGAAAGGAACAGTAACATGAAAAAGACAGCAGTTGTATCAGCAGTTGCGCTTTCCTGCGCCATTGCTTTTGCGCAAGGCGCAGGGCGCAAGGTGTATCGTCCTGGACAGATGCAGCCGGCAGCAGCCGG
>JAGBFY010000538.1 GCA_017936245.1 Kiritimatiellia bacterium | reverse complement strand
CGACTGGTCGGCCGATGAGGGTTTCCGGCTGGGACTTCACCGGACGCGGCCGTGCCGGATCGAGCGGCCGCCGTAAGATATGCGTTATCGACTGGGACGGGGATGGACTGGACGATATCGTCATGAACTCAAAGAATGTTGTGCTTTGGCGGCAGACCCGGTCTGTCGACGGAACATGGCGGTTCGAGAACAAGGGCGATCTCTCCGAAGAGAAACTTGCCGGACATTCTACGAGTCCATGTGCCTGCGATTTTGACGGCAACGGCATCCCGGATCTGCTGGTCGGCGCTGAAGACGGTTTCTTCTATCATCTTGCCAATCCGAGGAAGGATAAGCGCTGAGTTGAGTCTGTATTGACTCTGTGGTAAAATACGTTGCACCAAGGAGGAAAAATGAAATTATTGGCCAAAAAAAAAATGCACTTTGCCGCATTTGCCTCAATGCTCGCGGCAACGGCTGTTTCGATAGAAACAGATGACTTCGCAGGAATGGATTCATCATCCGCGAATGTGTTTTGGGATGTGTCGGAACATCCTATGCTTACCAATGAGGTTTCGTCGGCGGTCATAGCCGACACAGAAACCGTCGATACCCGACGCGTGGGCGTGGATTCGGATGCGATCGCAGTTTTCGATTCCAGATTCCGCACTATCGAAGAGGTGGGGTTCTCCGGTGTGTTCCGTTCGGATAAGCCGATCGGTTACTTTGTGATAATCCGTTGAAAGGGGGCGTCATGAAAATGCTAATGCTTTCAGTTGTTTCAGTTGTGGCGGCGCTTGCCGCATGTGCAGCGCCCAAGGCGACGGTCACTTCGTTTTCGCAGGACTCCGCATCTGGTCGGGTCTCCGTGTCGTACACTGTTGATGGCGACTCCATTGTAACGGCGGAATTCCTCTCTTCCGGCAAACCTGTTGCGCCAGAGGCTTACGCCGATCTTCTGGTGGGAACCATAAACCGCGAGGTGTCCGCAGGGAAGACATATTCTTTCGCATGGGCACCTGAAACCGCCGGGAACGGAATTGATCTCTCAGGCGGGAATCTGGAGGTGCGCCTTACCGCATGGAGCCATTCATCTCCGCCGCCGTACATGGCGCTCGATATCACCGTGACAAACAATGTATCGTACTATGCGTCGTCCAACGCAGTCCCAGGCGGAGTTCACGATTTCAGGTACAAAAGCGACTATGTGCTGATGCGTCGCATCCCGGCTAAAAACGTGATCTGGACGATGGGTTTGTCGAAGGATGCAGCCGCGTGGGATTCATGGTCCACTCCGGGTCTTCGCAAGGTGAAACTTACATATGATTATTACATTGGCGTTTTCCCAGTTACGCAGCGACAGCACGAGCGGATCACAAAGCTTCGTCCTGCTTCTTTCATCAGTGAAGAGGTTGTAGACGGACACCCCGCATACATGGGCAGGCCTGTGGAGAGAGTTTCATACGATCAAATCCGCGGCAATGTTCTTGGGGCGGCCTGGCCGAATGACGATTTTGATACGGCGCACGGTGTGGATGACGGATCCGTGATCGCATCCATCCGCGCTGTCACCGGAAAGACAGTCGATCTGCCAAGCGAGGCGGAATGGGAATTTGCCTGCCGGGCAGGCTGCGGGGCGGATACCTACAACGGAAGGACAATCATGAATAATACAGACCGGAACGCCACCACTGAGCACGGGAAAATTGCACGGTATTATGGAAATTCAAAGAATGCCGTGATGAACGGCAAGCCTGAGTATGCATACATATTGCCGCAGGATGGAGGAACCGCGACAGTCGGCTCATACGAACCCAATCAGTTCGGTGTCTACGACATGCTTGGCAATGTCCGTGAATGGTGCCTCGACTGCTGGGAAGCGGGTGGGCAGGATGTGTCGGTGGTCAATGTGGATTATTTTGGGCCGGCGAAAGCCGATGCAGCTGAACAGATCCGCGTTCTGAAAGGTGGGGCGTTTTCTGACGGAGCCTACATATGCAGTGCAGGCAACTGCAGCAAGGTCGCCTCAAAGACAACCTCTTGGCCTACGGGCTACCGGCTTTGCATGGTCATCAAATAACGGAGAACGAAGATGAAAAGCATGATTTCTGCAAGTGTCCTGTTTGCTTCATTTGTTGCTTCTGCCGCTCCGGTTGCGGTGTCGGAGGTGGAATGGTCTCAGGACGAGACTTCTCATCTTGTGACGGTTTCCTATTCGCTTGGATCGGATGCCATCGTAACTGTGG
>JAGBFY010000537.1 GCA_017936245.1 Kiritimatiellia bacterium | reverse complement strand
CCGATGCCATCGCAGCATCCGGAAAACTCGTGGAGATGAACACCGGCGCAATCTCGCGCGGCTGGCTCAACGACGCCTATCCGTCAGCGGCATTCCGCGATATTCTGCGGGAACGGAACGTACGGTTCGTGCTGAACTCCGACTCCCATGCGGCAGACACTTTGGACTGTGCATTCGACCGCTTCGCCGATGCTGAAGATTTCGTAACAGAATTCATCAAATGAATCGACTGTCCCCGGATTTCCTAGTTTTTTTCATTCGAACGAGGAAAGTCGGCACACACACCAATGGTCTTACAAGCATCTCACAGATCAAAGACCGGAAATCTCGGGAAGCGTCTTCTTGAGCCCCATGCGCATCCAAAGCCGCACATCAACCGGATACGTGCGGAAAAGCACTCCCCAATTCTCCTTCATCTCATTCCCGAACTTCACTCCGTCGCGATCTCGCCCGAAAGGTCGTGCGTGATGCGCATTTCGTCTGCCGGAAAAAGTTCCGCCTGAATATTCACCGGCGAATCCGCCTGCCGATTCAAAAGCGCATTCCGCCAAGTGAGAACAAGCGTATTTGATGACGTCTCGGCATGCCAGAAGAGGGAAGAGTTGGAAGCGGGTGAGCTGGGAGTTGTGAGAATTTGGTGTGCTTCGCACCCTTGGGACGTGTGCGACAGGTGAGACATGTAGGACAACAAATTCGAACAATTCGCAGAATTTAGCATTGCCGATTTCTCGCCTATCCCACCTGCCAAATTCAAGCAATCGTTAGTTCTACAAGTCTCACCTGTCTCACACGTCCCTCCATCCAAATCCAGGCGCGAAGCATGTTGCCCAAAATGAGAATTCACTTCGAATAATTCTCCCGCTTCAAATGAGGCTACGAATCAATGAGAACACGGTTTGGACTGATTCTCAATATTACGGAGCGGACGAAATCTTATCCCATCCATTTACCATATCCCCACCCGTACAACGCGCAGCCTGCGCGTTGCCTTTCGGCGGGGTCTGTCCCTTCAAGAATCAGCAGAAATCATTCAATTAATCAAACATCCACCCACACTTTTTAACTTATCTCACTTTTTCAAAGGGTATGACCCCAGATTTACCAAGGATCCCCAGATGTTCCAACCCCAGATGTTCCCACTAAAAGCCCCGGAGCACCGTTGCCAATGGTTTAATGGCATTGCTCTTTCGCGGATCTCGGTGTCACCTATCTGGCGATCTTGAACGTCCATGCATGGTTGCATGGCATATTGCCGGGGTTCACGGCAGGCGGCGAAATGAGTACGTCTTCGCCATCCGTCGCAAACTCGACAGGAAGTTCACTTCCCAGCAGTTTTACCCCCGACACCTTTCCGCATCCCGATACACGGAATCTGGTCTGGGGCCATACGGCGCAAATGGCATAGAGCGCATCGGGCTTCTCGGTGTAATAGATACGGTCTTTTTTCATGTCCTTAGGCCGCCTGCTCCATGCCGTCGTTCCGTAGATTGCCTCGCCGTTAACCTCCAGCCACTTCCCCATCGCCAAAAGGCGCTCTTCCATTATCGGCGGAATAAAGCCGGTTGAATCTGGCCCGACATTCAAAAGCAGACTTCCTCCGCGCGAAACCTTGTCACATAATGTTTCAATGCACTGAGCGTCGGTAAGGTAGTTCTCGGCACGCTCGAAACGGTTGTACCCGAAGCTGCGGCCGATTCCCCTGCACTCCTCCCACGGATGATCCTTCTTCTTGGTGGGTTTCGAACCTGTATGATCATATTCGGTGGTGTAGAAGTCTCCGCATTGACCGCGGGAACGATGCCACCAGCGGTCATTGGCGACCACCGTATCACGGACGGGAGATTCATTGTACAGCCACGTAAGGAATTCTTCACCCCTGCTTATCTCTTCCAGAACACGCCACTGCCCGTCTCCCCAAACAATATCCGGCTGATACCTGAGAACAAGATCCTTCAGCTGCGGAATATTCATCTCATCAACAAAATGTTTAGTAACTTTTCCCAGATCGGTGGTGATGACTGAATATTCAAAAAGCGAATAGTAAAAGCCCATCCTAAGGCCGGCATCTCTGACCGCCTTTGTAAGCTCGCCGCAGATATCGCGCTTAGGACCCACAGCCATCGAATTCCAATACCGCGACTGCTCGCTGGGCCACAGAGCGAAGCCGTCATGATGCTTTGAAGTCAAGACGACATATTTCGCTCCCGAACGGCGGAAAAGTTTTGCCCAATCATCCGGATTCCAGTTTTCGGCAGTAAACCGCGAGGCCAGATCCTCATACGAAAGGCCCGGATATCTTTTTTCATGATACTCGACAACTGATTTGACCTTGTTCTGAATTTTGCCGCGATATTGCTCCGCATAACAGGAATTCATCTTCTCCCCGCTCGTCGGAGCAAATGCTGGCACGCTGTAAACGCCCCAGTGGATGAAAATGCCGAATTTCGCATCTTTCCACCATTGAGGACACGGGCGAGAATCAGGCAGCACCACCGCTTTCGTCGCATCGGCATAGAGCGACAGCGCGGATATCGCAAGCGCACAGACAATCAGTTTTTTCATATCTTTTTTTTTTACCTTTCTTGACTTAAATATCAACGGGATGAAACCTTCAAGCCGTTTTCAAACACGAGATTGATGAAATGCGCCGTCACCCCTGACGGCATATCGGCAATTGCCGAAGCTCCTTCGATCCTGGCCGGGCGGCACCGCCAAAGACGGTTCTCCCACTTTCCGTCCGCCGTCGTGTAATGAAGTTCGGCGGCAACCGGCGCCATAAAGCCTTCACCCGATTCAAACTTCACCGCCGTCACATTGCCGGCGACGGTCGGCGCGGAAACCTTGGGAAACTTCTTGCCGCCGCGGAAAAACGAATCGGCAAAGGCGAGAATCTCCTTGGGCGACCACCCTGCCGTATGTCCATGCGGCATTCGAGGGCGGATCACAACATCGAGCGGAACTTTTACCAGAGGAAATGTCTTTCTTAATGATCCATAGGGGAAACTCCTGTCGTTTGTCCCTGACAGCCACATTATCGGCATATCGATTTCAGGTATGTAATGTTTCGGATCCCACAAATCCAGCCAACGCCTCCATTTGACATCGCCAAGGGTCTTGCGCCGCTCTTCTGCACTTCCTATCGTATCATAGAAAGCGCATGTATACACCGGCACCGCCAACTTAAAGCGCTTATCCACCGCCGCGGAAAGGCAAGTCAAGAAACCACCCCACGACAACCCCGTAATCCCAATCCGTTCGGAATCGACCCCGGATTGCGCACGCAAAAATGAATGGGAGCGAACCACCGTCGACACCGCATGATAAGGCCACAGATCTTTTATATCATCGTTGACGTTGGCGAATCCGCCCCATCCGCGCGGGCCGCCGATGCCGGAAGATATCCAGTCGAACTTCGTCCCCGGAACGCGCACCGGAATCGAGCCGCACGTATCCATGGCGATGGCCGCATATCCGCGTTTCGCCCAGAGCTCCACCCACTCGCGATAAGCCGTACCGTTGCCGCCGTGAACGCAAACCATCGCCGGCACGCTCCTGCCGTCAGCAGCTTTGGGTATGGCGTAGCATGCCAGAAACTTTGTGGGCTTACCCTTGTACGCAAGGCCTTCCAGCCAGACATATCGAGCCGTCACCGTTCCGCTCTCCGTAACGACGCTCAACTGGTTGCTCTTCGCCGCAAAAGCCTCGCACGGCCAGGATTGAGGAGTACGGTAAAGTTCTTCCGTATTCCATTTCGCTGTCGTCGGCAATGCATAGGCCGAGCATACGCCCAAAGCGATCCATAAGGCCGAAAGCAATTTTGAAAAATTCATTTTCCGATCCTTTCTTCCGTCAAGCGCTCGATCTCTCTGGCGAGTTTTTCGCGGTGCGTTTCCATCGGTTCCGGATTGTCCGTATAAGTCCAGAAATCACGGTACACGGATTTCGGAACACCGAGCAACGGGTTGGAAGGATCAAGACGTTTGAGGATTGTGAAATATTCATAATCCTCCACTCCGTCACGGAACATCGCAAGGCGATAACAGGATACAGGCTCATCGAACACCGTCTGCGGCTGCTTTGCATCCTTGCAAGCGAGCGGCGGGTAAATATAGCGTCCGTCACCACTGCACCAGATCGCCGCAACACGATTGGGATTGTGTTTTTTACCCCAGCTCATTGTGTCAAGGTACGGGTCCTGCGGGTTTTTATAATCTGGATATCTACCCGGTGCAGTCCACCAGTTTACCGTCCAGATAAGCGAACCTGTGACGTTTTCGCCCCAGTTCTGCCATGACCACACGCGCATATCGGTACCGGGATGTTCGATATGTTCACCGACGGGAGCCGTTCTCGGGGAACTGCAGATATACCACCATATGATATCTCCACGCTTCCTGCAAGTTTCTTCATTCAGCAAATGCAGATTTTCCGTCAGCGGGCACCACATATTCACCGTATCAATAAGCTTCTCCTTAAAACCGCAGGTGATCATGCGCGGAAGTTCCGGAGCGTATTTCTTCACTGTCGCCATTCCTTGAGACACGAACTCATAGTCGCGTCCATAAGGCTCGTCGAACCAGAACACGTATGCGTACTCAAGCCATCCCTTTTCGCGCAGATGCTGAACGTACTTCCTCAGATACTCCTGCATTATCCGTTCATAGCGCGGATCGTCACGCTTTACCCCGCATATCTGCGGTTCTCTGCGCTGATGCTGGTTTCCACCGCCCAATCCATCCGGCGTGACTTTAACGGTATTGCCGTGATACTTGTCGATAATCATCCCCATCTCAAGATCGAATTCTGTAAAATCCACATCAACAGACATCTTATCCATATCATCGGCATTGATCAGTTTAACCTTGGGAGCAAAGAGCTTTCCCCAATAAAATGGAGTAACATGATTTTCAGAAAGCGCCTTGATGTACATTTCCCGAATGCGGAACCGGTCTTCACGGGTTTTGGGTTTATGGTATTGATAAAGTGTGGACGGAGAAATGCCGAATGCGGTCTGCAAGGTCATGCGGTCAGGCAGTTCAAACCCGAACACCTCCACCTCAAACGGAACAGGGGTGCGTCGTCCGTCGGCTGTAACAGTCAACTCCCCGCAATAAATGCCCTTAGGCGTACCTTTCGGCACCTTGACCGTAATCCACATCGGCTGGTTTTCATTTGTCTCGACAGAGAACGGCGCTTCTTCCTGCGGCAGCAACGGATCAGGGAAAAGTCCTGACTGACCGACCTTGTCCGTTGTAATCTTTACATCCACATAACCGACACGCAAAACCTTCACGGCCGACGCAGGAATCAATGCTCCATCATTTGCAGGACCTTTTCTTTTCAATGATCCGGATTGAATACGCAAATCCGACACGTCTTTCTTCGGTGTGACAACCAGCTGCACAGACTCAGCTTCATTCGCCGCTGCCTTAACACGAAGGGTGTGCATCTTGTTCGTCGGCACCTTCGTGTCGCGGAAAATCTTAAATCCGCTCGAAGCGCCCCACACCGCAAAATCCTCTGTCGTGCCGGGAAGAAGCGCACCGGGTTTCGCCACACGGAACTTCTGCGTATCAAAGGACTCGAAAACAACTTCCGTCCCCTTTTCAAAATACGTTGTAGCACCCGCCATATAAACAGGTTCACCATCAATCTTTCCGTCAAAATGGATTTCAAAAGCGCGGCACAACGCCTTCTTGGAACGCGCCCCCAAATGCTTCATGCGCAAGAACACAGTATCCGCCGGAAAGATGCTTTCAGGAAGCGCAAGTTCTGTCGGAACAGCATTAGTGGCAATAATGAGATTTGTCCAGCTCCTCCCGTCATTAGACACGTCAACATGCAATGTCGTATCAATGATATCACTGAGATGGAGCATGCAACGGGCGTTCAAAAACCTGTGCCCCGCCACATTGAACCGGTATGTCGCCTCGCCCCCTCTCCAAAGCATAAACTTGTTTCCCGTGGAAGCGGAACTGTAACCGGAGAACACTCTTGTGTCGGCAGCACCCGGACTTTTTCTCTGCGGAACAAAATAATAATGGTTTCCGCATATAACTTCTCCGCGTCCCAGCGTAATGCCGGACTCTGTACGATGACGCGGTTCAAGCCGGACAAGCCTCATTGAATCAAACAGCGTCCTGCCCTGACAGTTGTAATCCGACAGTGACACATGAGATGTCATGCCGGTAATCGGTGCGCGCATTACAGTGCGTATTTTCGTCCACCCATACATGTCGCCATTCAGAACCAGATTGTGAAATACCGTACTGCAATGGATCTCCGAACCGCTAACCTCTCGGTTGAGAAAGAATTCGAATCCATATACGGCATTTGATTCAAAGTACACAGGCTCGGACTTCCAGGCGTGATGACGGACATTCCTGCCAAGTTCACCCTGTACGCCTAAAGCGGTTCCTCCATTGATGCCGCAACCCGGCATCAGCAAACTTCCAAGAGTTGTAGATTTCCATCCCTTAAGCTCGATTTCAGCTCCTGAACTTACCGTCACAAATGCTGCCATCGAATATGCGCATACTATCAGCTTCTTCATCTCATCCACACCTTTCTTATAAAATCACAAGTCATTTAACCGTCATTTCATGAAGACCGCCTGTGAGATTCTTTTCCGGCATTCCCGGCAACCGAAGCGTCGCGGTCGCTCCTTCCGGCACGGTAAAGGAATAACTCAAGGTCCCGTCTGCATTATAACGCCATGAGCTTTTCACAACACCATGGCGCGTGCGGTATTCGGCCGAACAAAAGCCGATGCGCTTATCGGGATGCGGAGCGAGAACAAATTTACGATAACCACCATCCTTGCCAGGACGGATTCCAGCCATCGTTCTGTACATCCAACCCATAACTGCGCCGTACGCATAATGATTGAAGCTATTCATCGCTACTGGACCGAAACCTTTCTCCTTGGTGTATCCGTTCCAACGCTCCCAAATTGTAGTTGCTCCTTGATCAACAGAATAGAGCCATCCCGGGCATCCGCGCTGCAACAGCACCGAATATGCAAGTTCCTGATCGCCCAGCTCGTCAACAAGCGTATCAAGGAGAATCGTTGTGCCAAGAAACCCCGTACGTGGCCTAAATCCATCGGCCTTGAGGGACGCAGTGAGCTCATCAGCCGTCCTCTTCACGTCAGCTGGTGATTTGAGAAGTCCAAGCCGAATGAGAAATAGAGCTGGAGTCTGCATGCCGCGCAGGAACTTAGGCGCTAAACCGTCGGCATCGAGATGCTTTTCACGAAATTCCGCAACCGCTTCCTTCTCTTCGGCGGCGAATGCTTCCACTGCCACATTCCGGCCAATGGCCTTGCCCATCTCGCACATCATTCTGAGATCCATGATGCGGTAGCATGCACCGAGGAAATCCCAGTATCGGCGCATATCCTCATCAGTCTCTCCAGGCCAGAAAGGATTTTCCGCAAACTTTGAGCCCCACCCTCTGCGCCATGCCTCATACTTCTCCATCGAAAGCCAATCAGCCGTCTGTTTTTCCTTTTTACCGGTTATGTACTTCGTACGCTTGAGACGTGACATAAAATTACACATCGCATCCCAGTTGTCGCTGATGATACGTGTATCGCCAAACTGCTTCCACACGGCATAAGGAACTATCACACCTGCATCGCTCCAACCGATGCGATGGCCAGAGCCTCCGGCCGGTCCCGGCGGCGCGACACTCCTGAACGAGCCCGGATGATTCGGCATACGGTCATTGACGGAGCGTTCCCCTTCCTGCATTTGAGTGTCACGCATATCGGTCATCCACTTCATGAAGAAGCCATACACATCAGCGGCGTATACTGCAGCCCCGGAAAATGCCTGTGTGTCGCCGGTCCATCCAAGACGCTCGTTGCGCTGCGGACAGTCGGTAGGCACAGAAAGGAAGTTCGAGCGCATTCCCCAGACGCAGTTGGAAATAAGCTTGTTTATTCCCTCGTGCCCGGTTACAAGAACGCCGGTCTCGTCTTCCTTGGCGATCGACATGACAGGAAGATACCTTATCGATGAAAACGACACCTTCCCGGTCGCGGTAAACGAGAAGTAGCGTCCGCCAAAAAACGAAAAGGTCGGCATGTATGTCTCTTCTCCGCATCCGGAGAAGGTATACTGCGCAATCGATCGCGCCTTGCGGTAATTGGCGAAATAGGCGCTCCCGGCAGGGCCTTCATTACCACGGCTTTTCTCTCCCTGACTATCGTTCAGCATTTCGGCAGTACGGGCATAAAGGGTTGTTCCCTTATCTGCCATAGCGGTGAACTCAGGAACGCCTGATGCATTCTGCCCAAAATCCACCACCAAAGTTTCGCCCGGCAATAACTCCACCTTCCCACAAAGCTCCCCATGACGCAGTATCTTCACTTTGCCGAAACGGTCCTCTGACGCACCTTCCGCTCCCTTCCATACATAGATCGACTTCGGCATAAGCGTAAGATCACGGCGCACCTTTATCGACCGTCCTTCCATCGGCGTAAGTTCCCCGGAAAACTCATGATTGAGTTTAGCCGCCGGCCAACCAACATTACCAGTCTTGCGCCAAGCAGTTTCGACACGCGCATCAAAATCTTCGCCCCAATATATCTCCGCATGCGTTACCGGACTGTAATATGCGCCTCGCCATGACTCATCCGTAGCAACTTCACTTACAGAACCATCTGCAAATTCAAGCTTGAGTACTCCATGGAAACCGGATTCTTTCTTTGGCTTCAAATACGGAGCCTTCACGACTTTATCACGCCACCACCCGGTAGAAACCTCGGCGGCAAGGACATTCACACCGCCCTGAGCTCTCTCCATCAGCGCTGTCACATCATAAGTAAATGTCGAACGGCGCTTATCCACATGCGTAAGCCCGGGCTTGAGAAAGTCCTCTGATCCTGCCTCTGTTCCGTTCACCCATACCCGGAAGACGCCAAGCCCCGTCACCGTCCACTCGGCCTTAACCACTTCAGACCTGTTTGTCACCGTCTTCACAAACGCGGCCGTATCGCAAACTCCGTTCGTACCGGGAGGCAGTTTTGCATCTACTCCTATGAATGCGGCTAACAGCAAAGTTATCATGGCGTATCCCTGACTTTAGACATCCTTATCATCAGTCAATTGTCTCCAAAAGCCAGATGCGAGGTCCGGTGGACGAAAGCACAAACGAATCCGTATCTTTGCCGAGAACATCCCCGGTCATCACATCACGAATTGTTTTATACCGGCGTTCAAGCCTGACTTCCGTTCGACCTGTCTTCGTGAAAGCTTTGCTGAGCAATTCCTTATCGTTCTTCCGTATTGAGGCATTGAGCGGAGAAAAGACCATCAGGAATCGACTGTTGCGTCTCGCGCAGAACCCGGAATCGGTAAAGCGATGGCATCCTGCAGCCGCAAGCTGCTTCGCCCATTCTTTCGAATCGTGAGGAAGTACAGGACCTTCAAAGCCGATGTTGATCACCTTCTTGTATTTTCGTCCCGACTTTGCAAGGGAACTTGGCGAATGCAAGTCATACGCATATCCCGAGAAGCCAAGCGTCTGGATCGGCGAGCTAACCCGCTTCGTATGTTCCTTTAAATTCTTCGGAAAGAGCGGATATCCGTTGCGCCACATCATATCCGGATCTATGACCACGGCGATATCCGCCGCAAGTGCCGTATCTCCGGCGGCATAATGGCGCTTCCACGCCTTAATACCGGCAGCAAGCGGCTCTAAAGCTTCAGGGCAGTCAAACCAGCGTACGCGATGGTTGAGACCGAAATCGAGCACCTGCCACCCGGTCCCCCAAATAAGCGAATTGCACACAAATTTCCCGACCGTCGAGCGCGATTCCTCCGGCGTCTTGCAGCGCCACTGCATTTCACCATGATCAAGCCCCGTGTGCACGCGAACATCCCCTTCCACAGAAGCGAACATTCCCGCATCCCGCATGGGCGGCACTAAAACGCGATAAAGACCGTCAGTAAGATTGTAATCCCGGACGGTAGAGTAGAAATAGTCAAGAGCGCGGGTGGACATTATCCGGTCGAATTTCGTCGGAGTGCCTTCCGGCGTGTAACCGAGTATAACCTCCCCGTAGTATGCGCCGGCCAGCACCCCCGGCAAAGCCTTTTTGATTGCCCTGCCCATATCAATCGAGAAATCCTCAAGGACGCTGTGGTAGCATTCATAGTAATCGGAAACCCGTACGTCACGAGGATCGGAAGG
>JAGBFY010000536.1 GCA_017936245.1 Kiritimatiellia bacterium | reverse complement strand
CTGGACGGTCAGTGGCGGTGCTACGTTCCATGGAAGGGTGTGCGCCAAAAAATGTCGCACATTGCCGCCCGTCCTACATGGGAGGATGCCATCCCCGGATTCTGGAAGCATATTCAGTCGGCAAAGGATCCTCTCGCCGTCGAGTACGGGAAGCGTACGGTTCTTGCCGATGTCAAGGCCAAGAAGGTTGGCAAGGCAGATGCCGCGGTCGTCGTTAAGGGCGTGAAATATGGCGAAATCTGCGAGGTTGTAGGTAGTGTTAATACGCCAGGTGCGCTTTTGCGGGTTGACTGGAAAAAGGAGAATGGCAAGAAGTGGGCGGGACGCGCCGCCTCGGTGCTGGTTGTTGGCGGACGCGCCGTATTCAGGGTTCCTGCAGGTGTAGATTCTTTTGCTGTGGTAAGGTCCACAGGACTCTCGTTTGAGAAGGAGGCCTCCTATTCGGATATCAAGGTAAGCCGATTGGAGGTTCTTTCGGAGGAAGAACGCACTTTGACCGTGGCGGCGAACGAACTGCAGAAATATTGGGGTGAGATAACCGGTGACTGGAAGAAAATTCCAGTGCGCTTTTCTGTGGATCGTTCGGTGTCGAAAAGCGGACATGATGCATATGACATCAAGTCGAAGAATGGTCAGCTTCACATTGTAGGATCGAATGCGCGTTCGGTTCTCTATGGCCTGTACGATTTCCTGGAACGTCGGGCAGGGTGCGGCTGGTTCTGGGACGGCGATGTGGTGCCCAAGCGCAAAAGCATTGACATAACGGGGCTTGACATCCATGAGGAATCTGCGTTCCGCTATCGTGGAATAAGGTATTTCGCACATCGTGGTCTCACAAGATTCCAGGCGGAGCATTGGGGGTTTGAGGACTGGAAACGTGAGATTGACTGGTGCGTAAAGCGCCGCCTCAACCTTTTCATGCTTCGCATAGGGCAGGATGATTTCTTCCAGAAGGCGTTTCCGGAAGTGTGTGCATATCCTGATGCATCCAAACCGCTGCCGGGTACCGGCAAGGGCTACGACAACCGTTCGCTCTTCTGGCCGCTGGAGTTTCGCGGCGAACTGCGCAAGGCGGTGATGGACTACGCATTCGCCCGAGGCATGATGGCGCCGGAGGATTTTGGCACGATGACCCATTGGTATTCGCGCACGCCAAAGGATTTCCTTGAGAAGATGAAGCCGTCGTTTCTCCCTCAGGCCGCCACATCAGCCTATGGAGATCCTACGGGTCTCGTGTGGGATATCCGCAAGAAGAAGTGGATGGATTCATACTGGAAGATAACCGAGGCCGCTGTGCGCGAATATGGCAAACCAGATATTCTTCACACGATTGGAATTGCCGAAAGAAATGTGTATGATGATCCCGTCAAGAACCGCAAGGCGAAGGCCGACTGGACGAACATGCTTTTTGACGGTGCTCGGGGACGCTTTCCGAATGCGGAACTGCTTTTGGCTGGCTGGGATCTCTATTGCATGAAGACTCCCGAAGAGGTGAAGTCGTTTCTGAAAAATATCCCTGAGGATGTTGTCATTTGGGACTACGAGGCTGACGCCTACAGGAATACCAATTTCACGGAATGGGATGTGATAGGGAAGCGTCCGTACACTTTCGGCATATTCATGGCGTATGAGGCGGGGCTTGATCCGCGCACGGACTACTCGCGCATAGCCGAAAGGCAGAAGGCAATAGCAGGTGACAAGAACTGCGTAGGCTACATACTGTGGCCGGAGTCGAGCCATGTGGATTCGATGGGACTTGAGTATTTCGTCCGGAACTCCTGGCGTGGGGACAGGCCTGATGTCGGTGAAATCGTGAAGGGGTATGCATCCCGTCGCTATGCGAAGTCCGATGCGTCGGTCATGTCGGCATTGTGGAAGGATACGATATCGGTTTCCACCAATATGCAGGAGATATGGCGCTGGAACTATGCCTTGCCTATCTTGAGGGAATGGGCAGATCAGCGGCTGGTCAACAATCAGGAGCGTTGGCCAAAGGCGTTGCCAGGAAAGGTTTTCTCCAATGTTCCGAGGATGTGCGACAAACTTTGCAAAGTCGATTGGGAAGGCAATGAGTTCGTCCGTCGCGACGCGATGGATATAGCCCGCGTAATGGCAGACCGAATGGCTGTAAACGCCGAGAACCGCCTTATGCGCGCCTACTTCGATTGGCGCGACGGCAAGGGGTCTGCAGATGCCGTGCGCAATGCGGTTCCTTTCCTGCGCCGCATGGTCGGCATAATGTCGCGGCTCCTTGCGCTTCATACGGACTACTCCCTTGTCGATACGCTCGAGCGAATGAAGGCTGCGCATCCTGTCGCCAATTCCAATTTCGGGAACGTGTTGATGGAGAACAGCGCCAATTCGTACTGCGCTTCGCATCAGGCGGAAATGGCAGAACATCTCTATGCGCCTGCAACAGAGCTGTTCATGAGCCATATCCTCGGAAAGGTGGAATCTGGAGACAGGTCTCCTTTGTCCGCAACTGTCGTTTCCGCGCTTCGCGACAAGGTTGTGGCAAAGCCGCTCGATGACCTGCGCTCGAAGTCGCCGCGAACCGCCGCCGCGTTCCATGCGGTTGTGCGAGAAATCGAAAGTGCAGCCAAGGAGCTTACTGCAGGAGACAATAAATGAGAATGAAGATCAATCCTTTGCGGATTGCGATTACAGCATCAATGATGCTCTGTGTGCATGGTGTTCATGCCGCGACAAAGGCGATTGCATATCTGCCGAAATGTCCAGCGGGGACTGAAAAGATTCTTCGCGAAGCCGGGTACGACGGCATCGTATCAAAAAGTCTTTCAGCCGCTCCAGTAACCGGTATCGAGAGGTTTGTGCTTGTTGGCACCCCTCGCGAAATCGCTAAGGCGGCCAAGAACGCCGCCGTTCGTGGATATACTGGTCTTGCTCTTGAAGGGGAGGCTTCGACGGCTTCAGCTGAGAGTTTCCGGGAAGCGTTCAAGCTGTATCCATCGATGAAGCTTCTCAATTTCGGCGATTTCCCAAAAGGGGCAATGGCGGCTTTGCCTTCGGGAACGGTACTCCATGATTTTGGAAAACCAGGGGAGGCGCTAGATCCTGACGCAAGCGATTACGAACGTACAGCCACGCTTCGCCGCCGTCTTGCGCTCGCGCGGGTCGCCGAAGCGGATGAAGAGAAGTGCCGGGTGTCCTTTCGGGTGGGATTCGCTATTCCTGCTGGCAATGCTGCAATTCCCCTGATTCGTCACGCAGGTTGCGCGGCGAGGTGTGCGGATGAATATG
>JAGBFY010000535.1 GCA_017936245.1 Kiritimatiellia bacterium | reverse complement strand
TTGAGGTTCCTGGTGCGGTCGTGTCCACGACCGCGCACGGGGTCGTTTCCGAAGACGAATGGGGTCGGTACGCTCTTCTGAAGGGGGTGCCGCCAGATGACATTTCTACCTCTCCGTATGAACAGGCTCTTTCGGCATTCGAGGCTATTGAACGCGAACTGCGCGAAGCGGGGATGGATTTTTCGGATGTGCTCCGCACGTGGATATATGCCGACCGGATTCTCGACTGGTACGGCGACTTCAACAAGGCCCGAAACGAGTTCTTTACGGCTCGTGGTGTGTACGACAGGTATGTTCCCGCCTCCACCGGCATCGGCTGGACGAACGGCATTGGAGCCCGCCTTGTGCTTGGCGCGTTCGCGGTTCACTCGAAGCGTCCCGGCGATGTGGAGTTCGAGGCTCTGCCGAGTCCGCTGCAGTGTCCTGCCCTCGAGTACGGTTCGAGCTTCTCCCGCGCCGCTGAGGTCCGTACGCCCTCATGGACGCGCGTAATCGTTTCCGGCACGGCCTCCATCAAGCCGAACAGTCACGATGTTGCGCATGTGGGCGACATCGATGCGCAGATCGACTGCACGATGAACGCCGTCGCCGCAATCTACGAATCGCGGGGTCTGTCCCTAAAGGATGTCTCCGGTGCGCTCGTGTACCTGAAGGAGGAACGCTACCGCGAGAACTGGGAAAGGTGGCTTGCCGCGCATCCCGAATATCCCCGTGAACATTCCCGTGCCATTGTCGCTGACGTGTGCAGGGACGAGTGGCTTTTTGAAATCGAATCGGATGCGCTGAAATGGAAATGACATTCACAAGAAGAGCCTTTCTCGGCGGAGCCACGGCGCTTGCGGTGTGGCCGTCCGACTTGTGGGGCGCTGCCAAAAAGGGCGCAAAAAAGCGGAATCCCTTGCCGCCGGATCTGACATCCCTGTGGGAGAAACCGGACGGGACGGCGACGGACAACGTGATGGTGCGCCGTATGTACCTGGACATTGCCGGGCGGATACCCACGGAACGTGAAGCCCAGGATTATGTGCACTCCAAGAATCCGGCGAAGCGCGAAGCGTTGGTGATGAAGCTTCTTGAGTCCAAGGATTTTGTCGACTACTGGACCATGCGCTTCTGCGACATCCTTCGCGTGAAGAGCGAGTTTCCGATCAACCTCTGGCCCAATGCCGTGTACGTCTACCATGCGCGGATACGGTCGTTTGTTGAAAGCGGTGAGACCTGGGAGCATTTCGGACGCGCATTGCTGACTTCGCAGGGAAGCGATTTCCGCGATGCGGAGGTGAATTTCTTCCGTGCGACAGACCGCCGCAATCCAGAAGGCTGGGCGGAGGCTGCGGCTCAGACGTTTCTTGGAATCTCTCCCGCAGATCTCGACAGAAAAAGAAAAACCTCATTTGCGGACTGTCTTTCCAACGTGCGTATAAAGAACACGCGTGAATGGAAGGAGGAGATCGTGTATGTTGACGGGTCGGACAGAAGACCGGAACTTTGCGACATGATTTTCCTGCAGAACAGACAGGCGGTAGCCGATGCGTTCCTGATGAGACTTCGCAGATGGATATTCGGACCCTCTGCGCCTGTGAAGTCCGCTGCGGACTCAAAAATCACTGGAGTCAGGGGTGCTCTTCGCGAAATTATGCTTTCGCCGGAGTACGCAAGAGGTTCTGTGACCGGAGGATTCCCGGCGCGGCGGCTGGATGCGGAGATCCTTGACGATGCGTTCTGTTCGCTGAGCGGAGCAACGCGCAACTATCAGTCGCCTGCGCCTGAGCCGTTTTCTTTCCTGCCGCCGGAACGCCAGACGGTATGCATAGAGGACGGCTCCATCTCCAGCGGTTTTCTCTCCCTTTTCGGCCGTCCGGCGCGCGATACCGGGCTTACGGACGAGCGGGGCGGAGATGTTACGGCGAAGCAGCGTCTTTACCTTTTCAATTCGGGCGATATCCACAGGAAGCTCGGAAAGCTTGCTGTACCGCAGTGGAAAATGGCGGATGGAAGCATCAATCCTTATTATAAAAACACGCCAATGCCGAAGAGGGCTGACGGCATTTACTGGCGTATCTTGTCGCGGTCTCCATCCGAATACGAACGCAAGGTGATCGTGAATATGTGGCGTAAGCGGAGCAACGGCGGAAAAAACCGCAGGGCAAACCATGGCGAGATGATGCGCGATGTTGCGTGGAGTCTCATAAACACAAAAGAATTTCTATTCAGGATATGAGCATGAGACCGGCAAAGAGCGTAATTGAGATATGGCTCTGGGGCGGCCCGAGCCAGCTGGAGACGTTCGACCCCAAGCCGAACGCATCGCGAGACTATAACGGTGGACTCAAGTCGATTCCCACTAACGTTCGCGGAACGGAACTGCACGAATGGTGGCCGCGTCTTGCGGGTTGTGCCGATCTGTATTCGATAATCCGCTCCATGACGCACAGGCAGTTCGGACATGAAACGGCTACATATCTCATGCAGACCGGGCGCCTCCCCGGCGGCGGCGAAGTGTTTCCCGCTCTCGGCACTGTGATTGCGCAGGCCAAGAGGCGCGAGTACAAGGGCGATCTGCCGCCGTCTGTGATACTGACGCGTCCCAAAGGACGCTTCAGCGAAGTCGGATTTCTCGGTGTGGAGGCGGCGCCTCTTGTTACCGGAGGCCGTCCGAATGCGCCGCGCTTTGCCGTTGACGGAATAGTTCCGCCGGACGGAATAACGTCGCAAAGGGCGAAAGAACGTTTTGAGCTTCTTTCCAAACTTGATTTGTGGCATCCGAAGAAAGGCGTCAACGCCACGTTGGTGTCGGAGTTTGATATTGCCGGCAGCGAAGCCAGACGCATCGCCGAGGGTGATGCCGCCAAGGTGTTTGACCTGTCTGCGGAACCATCCGCTTTGCGCGACGAGTATGGCCGCAACGATATCGGCCAGTCCATGCTCGCCGCCCGCAGACTCGTTGAGTACGGGGTACCGTACGTCACCGTGAACCTTTCCGGTTGGGATTCCCATAAGCGCCATTTTGAGACTATGAAGCGTAAGAGCGGAGAGACGGATGCCGCTGTCGCGACATTGCTGAAGGACCTGAAGGGGAAGGGACTACTCGACTCCACGATAGTTTGGATGGGAGGCGAGTTCGGTCGCACACCGAAGGTTGGATGGGAGGCTCCGTGGAACGGTGGGCGCAACCACTATGCAAAGTGCTTCTCTACGCTTGTGGCGGGCGGCGGATTCAAGGGCGGATGCGTTGTTGGCGAGTCGGACGAGACCGCGAGCGTTCCCGTGAGCCGTCCTGTGTCGCCGCAGGATTTCATAGGGAGCATATACGAACTGTGCGGAATCGATCCGGAAGGACCGCTTCCGAACAATGTGGGGAAAAAGCTGCCGATACTTCCCCCGTCAACCGGCGGCGGCAGACTGAAGGAGATATACGCATGAAAAGGGCTCTGTTGATTTTCCTTCTGTCGATAGCGGGCATGGCCGTGTTCGCCGCCGATCCGTACGCCGGGTATATATATCCGTCAGGAATGCAGGCGGGAACAACCAACCGTTTCATTGTCGGCGGGCAGAACATGTGGAGATTGCGCGGGATGCACTTCGGCTGCAAAGGTCTTCGTGTGCTGGACATTAAGCAGGTGCCAGGGTTCGCTCCACCACCCGGAAAGCAACGGCAGCATCTCAAGAATTGGCTTGACGGAATCGCAAAGGGCGTTAAGGAAGAGCCTCCAAAACCGGATGATCCGCACATCAGCGAATGGAGGTCCAACTCCTGGTGGCGTGTGCTTGGTTCGTTGGATCCGCTTGAGATTTCAATTGTCGAACGCTATCTTTTCACGCCACGAAATCCGCTTCAGGATGCTCCGTCTCTCAGGCAGATGAACATTGTCACGATCGCCTCAGACGCAGATGCAAAACCCGGAGTCTATGCGTCGTCGATATGGAACGACAGCGGCATATCTGCACCCCGTCCGTTCTCCGTAACGGCACTTCCCCATGTAGCGGAGCCTTTGTTCATGCCGTCGCATCGGGGAAAACCCGAATTTCCTGTTGCTGATGCCACACTTTCAGGTGTCGTTCTTGACGGACAGATCATGCCCGGTGAGACGGATGTGTTCAGGTTGCGTCTTTCCGGTGGTCGCCGCTACTCCGTAAAGGTGACGGCGCGTGAACTTCAGCCGTATGTCGGCGATGCTGTGCCTGGGTTCTTCAATCCGGTCGTTACGATAAAGGATCAGTCAGGGAGGGTAGTTGCGACGGCTGATGACGAGGCGAGGTTCCGTCCGGATCCGCTGTTCGACTTCAAACCGCCGACTCCGGATGTGTACACTTTGGAGATACATGATGTGCTGTATCGAGGACGTGCCGATTTCGTGTATTCGATCGAGGTGACTCCATATGAGCCGCCGCAGAAACCGGCAGCTGGCAAAAAGGCCGGTGACAAGGCCTTGCATTTCGGCGGCTGCATTGCGAAGCCGGGCGTAAAGGAAATATGTGAATTTATAGTGGAAAAGCCCGAAAAGCGAATTTTTGAAGTGTTTGCACGTAGAAAAGGCTCTCCGCTCGATGCCGTTCTGACATTGCGCAAAGTTTGTGGGGACAGACCCTTGATGCAGTGGGATGATACGACCAATAAGGTGTTTGTCGGGACGGTTCCGCAAGGCGAGTGCGATCCTGTCGGTGAATATGATTTCAAAGAACCGGGGCGTTATGTCGCCGAGATATCCGACCGCACCGGACATGGCGGAGAAGGGTATTTCTGGAATCTTGAGATACGTGATCCAATGCCCGGTTTTGAGGTGTATTCTACGCGTTCCACACTGCCGCTCTACAGGGGCAGACCTCTTAAAGTGGAATTTGCCATAGTCCGAAAAGAAGGCTTCACAGGTTCTGTCACATTGGAATTCCCGAAGGATGTGAAGGCGCGAGGCAACGTGGCGACATCCGGTGTGGACAGGATATCGGTGTTGCTGACCTATGTGGGACGCAAACCGCTTGAAATGCATAAGGTCAAGATTTCAGCGAGGGGAAAGGTTGACGGCAGGATGGTGCGCCGAGAGGTCGTGCCGTGCGATGAATACGAACAGGCATTCGCCTGGCGGCATCTTGTTCCGGCGGAATCATTCCTGATGAGGGCAACCCCGGGCAGGGTGCCACAGAAGCAGAATAAAAAATCCGGGAAAAAAGCATCAGGAGCCAAGAAACGGTAAATTTGTCTTGAAATACAATACAGGACTGAAAAGGGATGACGGAAAAGTTTTATTAGGCCGTTTGGTTTTTCAAAAAGTTAAAAACAGGAGTTGGATTTAATGAAAAGAAAAGTATATGTCGGACATTATGCAGGCGGAGATACGTGCGGAATCAATGTCCTTTTCGTTGATGATACAACGGGAGAGATTGAACCGGTCGATTTTGCCGGAGACCTCTCCAACACGCTTTGGCTGACGCTTTCGCCGGACGCAACGCGTCTTTACGCCGCCCGTGACGAGGGTATTACGGTATTTGATGCGCATGGTTCGCATCTTGAAGTGACGGCGCAATATGAAATCGGGCATACACAGCCTTGTCATATGTCGCTTTCCGGTGATGGCCGCCGTCTGCATTTTGCCGAATATTCTGACGCTGTATGCGGAACTGTTGACTTCATTTCGGGGAAGGTGCATCCCGTTCAGCTTTCGGGCGGCGGACCGAATCTTCCGCGCCAGGAAAAGGCACATGCCCATTGTGCGGTTGAGACGCCGGATGGGGCGCATCTTTGCGTTGTCGATCTCGGTTCCGATGCGGTGCTGCTTTTCGATCCTGTTACGCTTGAGCCGCATGGGAAGGTTGTTACGGAGCCTGGCGCTGGACCTCGCCATCTCGTATTTCATCCAAGCGGACGCTTTGCCTTTCTCGTATATGAACTTGGCAACATCATAACTTCATTCCGTTATTCCGGAGGCGTTTTCTCTCCGATCGAGACGCTGCCGCTCCTGCCGCCGGACTTTACCGGACACAGTCAGGCAGCCGCGCTCAAAATATCCGGTGATGGGAGACGGCTGTTTGCGACGAACCGCGGACACGATTCCGTTGTAACGTTTGACTTCGATCCTGATGCAGAACGGCTGACTCTTGCGGCAATGTCGCCGCTTGGCGGCAGTTGGCCGCGTGATTTTACGTTCCTTCCGGGCGAACGAATTGCGCTAGCATGCCTTGAACGGGCAGGGGAGGTGCGCTCGTTCAGCTATAACAGGGAAACCGGCTGTTTTTCACCGCTTCCGCACGTCTTCCGCACTCATCGTCCGGTTGTCGCCGTCACATGATTCATAGCTCTCACGCTTTACCTTAAACGTTGTTTCTTGCTATATTTGTTTTGCATAGTGAGGGGCTGCATCCGCGCTGTCCTAAAAGGAGAGGTTGCGTCCTCACTACCTTAAATAGGGATGGGCAGCGTCCTCGCTGCCCTAAAAAAGCAGATGATGCAGTGCCGAACCGGGCAACGGGGACGTTGCCCCTCCCATGACAACTTTACGCGGTTCAGTAACGCATTGCATATTTTTGCCGTTTTCGGTTGAAAAAAAAAATGATTTTGATAATATATGGCGAAAATCAAAAAGGAGAGTAAGCAGATGTTTTTCCCCTCAAACGATCAAGGACGGTTTGGTTCAATAGTGCTTGCCATCGCTTCCGTATTCATTTCAGCGCAGGTGCATGGCAAGGTGTACTATTTGAACACTTCGGAAGCTGGTGGTTCGTACGGATGTTGGAACGATTCAAGCAAATGGTCGGAGACGTATGAAAGAACAGTAAATGGAGAAGGGAATAAGGTTTGGACATTTTTCGGGGAGAATCCTTCGGAATTTACCGCTGCCGATGACTTTGTCATTCCAGCGCTGAGTTCCGGCTACACTTTGAGGGATATGGGCGGTGTGGGAACAACAAAAGAATGGAACGGAAAATCCATGCAGTTGGGCGGTACGATGCACAACAATTCCTACGTTGCAGTGCTTCGCCTGACAACCCGCGGCGATGGCTCTTTCGTGAAATTCAACAACGATGGTCTTGTTTTGGCTGGACAAGCAAGGCTTCAGCCGCACTACAGTTCTCATCCCTATAATATCAAGGGAACTGTAACGGTAACTGCAGAAGAAGAGAAATATCCGGCATTTATCCAGCAAAATGCTTCCGCACGCAACATATCACTCAACTTCCTGGACCAGTTCAAAGGTGCGGCGTCAGTCTATTCGGCAATCAAATCGTCGACGAACAATTTTACAGTTTCATTTGCCGACACTACCGAATATTACGGCACGCTTACGACCACAAACATCAACGGTGATGCCTTGCTGACCGTTGCTCTTTCCAGTGATTTCCCGGGAACGCTTTCAATTTCCACGAATGTCACATTGGCTCCTGCGACTGGTGTGAAGATAACCAATCTCAAGTATTTCGATGGTGCAGTCATTGATGCGCGTTCCGGAACACTGGAGATAACGGGCAGTATCGTAAAGTCCGGCAAAATACGCGTGTTGACCAATAATTTCGGTGCAAATACTACAAATCCAAGGTTTTCGGAACTTGTAAGGTTCCCAGCCGACGCAAGAATCACGGCAGACGACTTCGAGTTCGTTGGCGCCGACGGAGAGCCGCTCGATTGCGACAGCTACAATGTCACTACGGATTCCGCTCAAGGAACCACCTCGATTACCGCCGTCAGGTATGGATATGTGAAGTTGCGTGAGTCGGATAATACTTCCCGCACCAAGGACAATCCATCCTCGATGACAAACGGGCTGAATTGGTCTGATGGTTTGTGGCCTACGAATCCTCTCGTCGATTATGCAGCCATCGACAATAATTTGCGGACGTTCGATTCCAGTGACGACATAAAGCAGCCTTTGGATGATTTTGTGTTCAAGGGACATTCACTAATCATGGACGATGCCATATTGGTTATGCTGAACCGTTCTTTAAGTTGCGGGAATCTCATTCTTCGCAATGGGGCGACGTTCGCGTACACTCCATACTACAATGGATCGCTTTACGGAAAGGTCACGGCAGATGAAGGAAATGCGTACTTTTCGGTGTATTCATACAAAACGCTGACGATTGAAAGTGCCATTGAAGGGTCCGGCAATGTCATATTCTCCAGCCCTGGAGGGGTCAGCACGTCGGATTCACGCGGATATTACGTGCTGAAAGGCAACAATGACAGGTTTGCCGGTACAATGGTTGTCACAATGCCGTATAAAATGCCTGCCGACCCCGTTGCCGATTGGAAAAAAGTGACACCTTCGTTCGATCGCAACTACACAACACTAAATCTTACCAGCAAGGTCAATCTCGGCGGCAAATTACCGGCTGTTAATCCCACGGCGTTCACGATCGAGAGCATGTCCCGGGTAAAACCTGCGGATGAGATAACGGATCTTACGCTTGATGAGCCGACTCGCGGCATTTTCATCAAGTGGGTGGGGCGTCTCATGGCAAACGAAGGGCAGACATTTACGGTCAAGTCGCCTCTTGCCGTGCACGGTACTTTGTGGAAAGAAGGCGAGGGCACGCTTGTTCTCGGCAACCCCGCCCTCAAGTTCGGCGAGAATGCCGACAGCGATAAGCCCGACGCCGATGCCACGAACCGTACGTTCAGGGTTGCCGCCGGCGATGTGAAGATAACATCCGGAGACGCGGTGAATGGTCTTGATATGGTGTTCACCAACAGTGCAAGCAGGCTGGTGCTCGATCTCGATTCCGAAGACGAGACGTTCCGCACATACGGCCTCCGCAATACGAAGTCGCCGGTTCCGTTTGCGGTGGAGGGTGATATCACGAAGATTCCAGTGGTGCTCTATTCCGCAAATCCGCCGGAAACCGGCTACAGCCGCGGACTCGTCACCGTCGCTTCCGGCAACGGCAATCCCGGAACTTTGGTTTCGTGCTTGTCTTTCGTGAAATCTCCCGCACTTAATGGTATAATAGTGCACCGTGAATGGGTCGACAACAAAGATGGCACGTTTACGCTCAAAGCGACGTTCAAGGATGTCGGAATGAGGATTGTAATAAGATAAAAAGGCGACAAAATGAACATTAAAAAACTTTCGGTTTTCGCGGCCGCCGTATCGGCCGCAGTCATGATCCAGGCGGTGGAACGCAATCCTTGGACGCATCTGAATTTCGACAACGATCCCGAGGATTTCCGGTTCGCGATCGTCCCCGACAGGTCCGGCGGCGATTTCCGCGGAGCGTTCATGAACGCGCTCAAATGCGTGAACATGATGCGTCCCGAATTCGTGATGACGGTCGGCGACCTCGTGCAGGGCGTGACCACGCCCGACAGACTGACGAAACAGCAGATTGAACTTACCAATTTCACCTCCAAGGTGAAGGCGCCGTTCTTCTATGTGGTGGGGAATCATGACATTACGCGTTCGAGGGCGGTATATCCGCTTCATCACGAAGATTCGAGCAAGGTTTGGCGCGAGTTCTACGGCGACAAGACATACTACAGTTTCAAGTACAAGCGTTGCCTTTTCATGATTGTCGATACGATGTCCGGTCGCGACTCGCGCAAGAACCAGTGCGCCATCACGCCCGAACAGTATGATTGGATAAACAAGACGCTCGCTGACAACGCCGACGTACGCTGGACGTTCGTTTTCATGCACCAGCCGGCAGTTTGGGATTCGGCCGATTGGAAGCGACTCGAAAATGGCGCACTTGCAAACCGCAAGTACACGGTCTTTGCGGGCGACTGGCACTCCTATGTGTATGCAAAGCGCAACGGACGCGACTATTACGCGCTTTCCGTTGCCGGAGGATGCAGCGCTGGCAATATCGGCAAGGCCAACGAGCTTATGGGCGTAGAATACGGCGAGTTTGACCACATCACGTGGGTGACGATGCAGAAGGAAGGCCCCACCGTGGTGAACCTCAAGCTTGACGGAATCATCCCTGGTGAATATCTCACCCAGGCGACGACGAAATCGCCGGTCCCGCATCCGGTTGTGGACATTCCCGCCGATCCGAAGGTTGCCGAGAAGATGCAGAAGCTGAGAGTGGCGCGTGATGCGAAACTCGCCGAATACCACAAGGCCAAGGCAGAAAAGGCCAAAAAGGCCAAAAAGGCAAAGAAGGCAAAGGATAGAAAATAATGGATTTTAGATTCGTTTTACTAGGTGCCGCCATGCTGGCGGCATCGCTTTCCCAGGCAGCGGTCCGTCTGGGCTCTCCTTTTTCCGACGGCATGGTCCTACAGCGCGAGCGGCCGGTTCCCGTGTGGGGCAAAGCCGATCCCGGCGAGAAGGTGTCCGTTTCGTTCGGGGGACAGACCCTTCATGCTACGGCGGACGCAAAGGGCGCATGGCGCGTGACGCTGCAGCCGATGAAGGCCTGCGCCACGCCGCAGTCGCTTAGCGTGGAGCCGGGTTCGGTCAAAGTGAAGGACGTGCTTGTCGGCGAGGTGTGGCTCGCTTCGGGGCAGAGCAACATGGCGTTCCGTTTCAACAACACGAATCCCCGCACGAAGGAAAAGAACGGTCCGCTTCTTGCGCAGATCACGGTTCGTCCGAACATCCGCTACGCTTCGGTCAAGATGAATTCGACGGAGACCGAACTTGACGAGACTGCAGTGTCATGGAATGCGTTCACGCCGAAATTCCTTTCCGGCGGCGCTCCGTCCGCCGTCGCCACGTATTTCGCGATCTACCTCCATGACGCGATAAACGTGCCGGTGGGCATAATCGGTTGCGCATGGGGCGGCACGAACATCGACGCATGGATTCCGCACACGCCTGAAACCGTAAAGGAAGCAAAGGCTCCGCACAAACCGGTCTGCCGGCCCGGCTTCATATACCGGGGTTCCGTTGCGCCGCTCAAGCCGTTTGCGATGCGAGGCGTCATCTGGTACCAGGGCGAAGCGGACGCCAACGAAGCTTGGAAGTACGAATCACGCATGAAGCTCATGTACGATTTGTGGGGCAGAAAATTCGAGAACGAGGGTTTTCCGTTCCTTTTCGCCCAGCTTGCTCCGTACGAGTACAATTTCGCGAAATCGAAGCGCGATCTCGTAAGTTTGCAGCTCGCGCAGGCGCAGTTCGCCGCCAAGGAACCGAATGCGCACATGGCTGTTGTCAACGATGTCGGCAATTTGTGGGATATCCATCCCAACGACAAGAATCCGGTCGGGATGCGTCTTGCCGCGCTTGCCCTGAAGCACACGTATGGCTTCAAGAACGTAAAGGCGGACGCTCCGGTTGCCGTAGAGGCGAAAGGTCTTCCCGGCGGCGAAGTGGAGATTTCATTCGACAACGGCGAATGCCTCTACGTATACAACGAAAACCGTTCGACCGAAGCCGGATTTGAAGTGGCCGGAGCGGATGGAGTGTTCCATCCGGCATCAATCAAGAAGATCGACAGGACCGGGAAGATACTGACGTCCCCCGGCACCGTAACCGTATGTTCCGTCAAGGTGAAAAAACCGCTGCGCGTACGCTATCTCTTCAAATCCCCCTGGTACGGTGCGTTGCGCAACGAAAGCGGCATTCCGGCCGGACCGTTCGAGTTGGCCGTTTCGAGCGCAAATGTCGCAGCGGAAGGCCAGCGCAAAACGGCGTTCAACGTAGACAAGGCATGGCAACTGAAAGCACCGTCTCGCAAAGTAGTGGAAAACGTTCCTGGATTCCTCTGGATCGAAGCCGAGAATTTCGCGTCGTACGGCGGCTGGATTCTCGATACGCAGTTCGCCCACAAGATGGGAAGCGGATACCTTCTTGCGCCTGGTGTGGGAATTCCTGTTTCCAACGCGACCACGACCGTGGATGTTGCGGCTGGCGGAAAGTACCGTTTGTGGGTGCGGTGCAAGGATTGGGTGCCGGAGTACCATCCCGGACGCTTTACGCTTGAAATCGGCGGCAAGAGGGTCGCTTCGCAGTTCGGAGCATCCGGCAAGGACGGTTGGATATGGGAAGACGGCGGCACAGTGGAACTGGAAGCCGGCGAGTGCAAAATCGTGCTTGCCGATCTTTCCGGGTATTATGCGAGATGTGATGCCGTTGTGCTGACGCGCGACCTCGGATGGAAGCCTGAGACCGACGGTGACAGGCTTGCTGACCAGCGTGCGAAAATGTGCGGAACTCCGGAGGGGATCGCTGATGGCGGCACGTACGATGTTGTCGTTGTCGGAGGTGGCGCCGGCGGCGTTCCGGCCGCGATTGCTGCGGCGCGCGGCGGAGCCAAGGTTGTGATCGTCCAGGATCGTCCTGTGTTCGGCGGCAATATCTCGAGCGAATTAGGTGTGCTTTTGAACGGCGCATCCTATCAGAGAGGATATCGTGAAGGCGGCATAATTGAAGAGGCGGCATTGGATAAGGCGAAAGAGGCAAAGGGCGGTGAACTGTCGTTTTCGAGGGTGTTCAAGCGGATGCTTGATGCTGAAAAGAACATAACCGTGATTGTAAATACACGTGTGTATGCCGTGGAGCAGGATGACTCCAAGGCTATCGTTTCCGCGCTTGCGAAGAATCAGCTTACAGGGGAGCGGATGCGTCTTAAGGGCAAGCTTTTTGTGGACGCAACCGGAGATGGATGGCTCGGATATTTCGCCGGTGCGAAGTTTATGTTCGGACGCGAAGGTCAGAA
>JAGBFY010000534.1 GCA_017936245.1 Kiritimatiellia bacterium | reverse complement strand
CATCGTGGTCGCGGGCTCCCATCGGGCAGTATGTCGCTGTGACTCCGATTCAGATGATCATGGCCTACGGCGCTGTCGCCAACGGCGGCAGACTCATGAAGCCGTACATCGTAGATCGTGTTGTCGCACCCGACGGCGAAGTGCTGTTCCGGAACGAGCCGACGGTTGTCGGGCAGCCGATAACTGCGGAGACAGCCCGTAGGGTTCGGGAGATGATGCTTGGAGTCGCGCGTCCCGGCGGTACCGCTCGCCGTGCCGCAGTCAAAGGGTATTCCATCGCCGGAAAGACAGGCACTGCGCAGATGCGAGAGGGCAAAGGCTATTCCAAGATGAACTACAACGCTTCGTTTATCGGAATTCTTCCGGCGTCATATCCGTCGATTGTGATTCTTGTTACGTACCAGAAGCCTGAACACTGCATATCCTATAAATATCATGAGCAGACGGGGCTTCCTCTATACAACCATCAAGGTGGCGTTTGCGCCGCACCTGTGTTCAAGAGAATTGCGACGGAGGTTTCCCAGTATCTTGGAATCGAACCGGACAAGCCGGAGGAGCTGGTCGAGGAATGAACATCTGGGGCATAACAGGCACAAACGGCAAGACGACCACCACCTGGGTGCTTGCGGAGCTTCTGCGTGCCGCAGGGCGGAAGTGCGGATATGTGACGACTGTCGAGGTTGATACAGGTTCCCGCAGGTTTTCCACCGGATACACGACACCGCCGCTGAAGGTGCTGAAGGATATCTTTGCCGAGATGGAGCAGAACGGCCTGACGGATTGCGTGATGGAGGTTTCGAGCCATGCGATTCATCAGCGCCGTTTCGGTGATACGGTCTTTGCGGGAGGGGCTTTTACAAATCTTACTGAGGACCATCTCGACTACCACAAGACGATGGCGGCGTATTTTGACGCTAAACTTGATTTTGCCCGGATCATTGCGTCTCAAGAGAATCCTTCGCCGTCAGCAGGAAGACGGGAGCTTCCGCCGTACGCCGTGTGCCTGGATGGTGGAATGGGCGACGAGATGTACGAGGCGGCGGGAACGCTTCCGCTGAACGTGCTGCCGGTCACATGGCGCAGACCGTACTTTGACCTTTCAGGACTGAAGCTTGCCGGTGACTACAACAAATCGAATGTGCTTCTTGCTGCCGCGCTCGCTGAGGCTGCGGGTGTTGAACATGATGTGATACAGTCCACGATTCCGCTTCTGCGTCCGCGCTGGGGACGGCTTGAAGAAGTTGAGACTGCTTCCAAGGCGAGGGTGTTTGTGGATTACGCCCATACGGACGATGCCTTGCGCAATGTGCTTTCTACGGTGCGGAAGTTTACGTCAGGTAAAGTGTGGGCGGTGTTTGGTGCCGGCGGCGACCGCGATCCGATGAAGCGTCCGCTGATGGGAAGGGCTGCCGCCGAGACGGCGGACGTGCTTGTGGTCACAAGCGACAATCCGCGAAGCGAAGAGCCCGAATCGATTATTTCTCAGATAACGGCAGGAATTGGCGAGGCGCGGTTCGTTGTGGAACCAGACCGCCGCAAGGCCATCTTCTACGCGCTTTCGAATGCTGCCGCCGATGACACGGTCGTCGTCTGCGGGAAAGGGCATGAGACAACCCAGGAAGTGAAAGGCGTCAAATATCCATTTGACGATAGAGAGGTATGCAGAGAGTTTGGCTGAAGATATTCATGGCTGTTGTTCCGTTTGTTGTCGGCTGCGCTTCCGTTGAAGGGTGGATGGCGGGATCGATAACCGAAGGCATCCCGAAGATGCGTGACAAATTGCCGCGTACGGCGAAGATACATTTCGCCGATCCTGTGAACGCACGGGGATATGCTCTCCATGAACGGAACAGAAAGCAGGTGCAGGAAGCGTTCGGCAAGGCGTTTGACGCTCTTGGCGTATCGCATTCCACCGAGACGAACGGTTGCAGTCATGTAATTAATGTGGTTGTCGAAAACTGGGAATATGGAGATGCAGGCTTTCTCGGCAAAGGGGATCGTGATGAGATATCCATGGCGGTGATGCTGCAGAATGCAGATACGGACCGGGTGTTGACCAGAGCATCGCTTTATGCACGGAATCTTGATGTGCTTGTCATGAAATACGTGAAGACGCTTTTTGAAGATGAAAAGTGAATCGGTGATACGTGAGGAGCCGGGCGAATATCGCGTAATTGCGCAGTATTCGGATGATGGCACGTTCTCTGTTTTTGGTGAGACGGTGAAACCGATTACGTTGACGATACGTGTCGAGGATGTCTGGAATCGTGTTCCGGAAGGACTCCGCAGGTATTCCTACTGCGCCACGGTATGGCGCGACGGCGCTGAAGCTCCTTCGAACATGTTGAAGGATGTGGCGCCGGACGCCCGTATATTTCTTGATTTCAGCAGATCGTTCAGGATGGAATTCAAATGACAGATGCACATTTCCATAGGTCCGGTGAGACATTCGCTTCCTTGAACGGAACGGAATACCGTTTTTGCGGCATCCATCCTTGGAATGCCGCAGCGGTGGATTTGACGGCAGATCTTGCACGGTTTCGCACAATGCTGGGGACAGACCCTTCACTTGGTGTGGGGGAAATCGGGCTGGATAGGCTCAAAGATAGGAATATTTCATCGGCTCAGAGAGAGGTGTTCACCGCTCAGCTTGATCTCGCCGCAGAGATGGGGCGTCCCGTGGTGCTGCATGGTGCTAAATGTTGGGGCGAGGTCGTGAAGGCGGTCCGTCCGTATGTCGGAAGGATACCTGCGTTCCTTTTCCATGGATTTTCCAGGAGCGACGGGCTTCTCCCTGACATTGTCGAGGTGAACGGCTTTATCGGTGTGGGTAAGGCTGTACTTAACGACCATGCCGTAAACTACCGGGAACTCGTAAAGAAGATCCCTCTTGATCGTCTGCTCATAGAGACGGATGGCGAAGATCTGCCCGATGCTGATCGCTCGGCAATTCTCGCAGAGACATTCGCGAAGACATCAGAACTGACCTCTGTCACTGAATCTCAGATAGATTCCAATATGGCAGTGTTCATTTCATCACTTGCTATGTGCAGATAACGGAATTACAAGATATGACAGTG
>JAGBFY010000533.1 GCA_017936245.1 Kiritimatiellia bacterium | reverse complement strand
GCAACCTTCCGGCGCCTTCCATTCGGACAACCCGGTTAAATCGACAATGCGAGAACGGTCTACGAAGCATACTGCCCCCTGCACGGGGGACTGATTGCGCGGAAGCGAACGCTGCGTCCTGCCGCTCTTACCTTCCCAGTCCGTCAGTCGTGGTGCCGAACTCAACCTCGGTTCGCAATATCTACGCACCGGCAGGTCGTGTTCGACACGGAACCGCCAGACTTTCCCCATCCTCTCACCGCATGAGAGCGTCCATGTCTGCTCGGTGTCGCGCCAGTTGGAGACTGGCAGATCCGATTTCACAACCTCGCTCCAGCAGCCGTTCTCCATCACCTCCAGAGCGACGCGTAGCCAAGGTCTTTCATATGCATACGAGGGATTCCAGCGAGATATGCCAGGCAGAACGAGCGAACGAACCGTAACCGGCTCCGCGAATCGAAATATTCGTGCATTTCCATCTTTATCTACCTTAGATGGTACAAGAAATGCATCCTCACCGTCCCCTTCCGGGGTCGGGAACGCCAGAGTGCAGATGTCGCGCCAGTCGGAGTCACGGTCGCGGAAGCGCGCAGGAATATCCGGGGTAAGGCAGAAGGTTCCTCCCGGAATGTCTCTACGCGCCATCTTGATATCGCGCTGGCAATGGTCAAGGCCAATCCATGGTCCACCAGACTGCGACCAGCCTGGACAGTTCTGAACCGTCAACGCCAGACCAAGGCGTGAACATTCGTCGCCGAGGAAGCCGACCAAGTCGTCCCACCCGTCACCGAGGCATTGAACCTGCGTCGCTTCGCAGCCCGGCCACACGCCGCCACGCTTGACATCACCCGCTCTGCCGCCGATATGGAAAAAATGTACGCCGGACAGTCCTGCGTTCCGTATCGCCTCCAGATCGAGGCGAAGGCCATCTTTGCGGACATTTCCGCCAAGCACATGAAACCACGTCTCAGGACCTCGCAATGTCGCAGCGTGGACGCACATTGCGGTTGCAAACAATGCGATTGACTGAGAAAGAGCAAAACCTCTCATCGGTTCGAGTCCTCCGCGGCAATTTCGAGCCGATCAATATACACAGCGTCAACAGCGGTCCGTCCGCCTCCTTTTGCGAACCGGCCGCATTTAAGCTCAAACACATGCGACTCGCTCAGCTTCACGGACGGAAACGTGTACCAGTTCCATCCATCCGCCACATCAGCGACATCGGGTGCAATGCGATTCCCCGCGAACGTCGCGTTGAACGCTTCACCTTTCCCATCCTTGGCCTTGACCACCTTCACCCGGAACCGTACGACATACCGGCGGTCATCATCGAATGCCACATGCCCGAAGTTCAGTTGCACGGCGGGGAAATAGTCCTGCACTCCATACACCTCAATGCTTTCACCTCTATACGCCTCGGCATCCTTCACGTACCGCCCGAAATTCGTCGACCGGTAGTGCAGATCGCGTACGCCCAGCGTGACGGACCCACACCCTTTTTCTGGTCGGCTGAAGTCAAGCATCTTGCGCCAGGCTGTCCAGCTGGCGTCCGACTTCTGCGGTGTGTTGGCCAGATACATCTTGCCGATCGGTTCAAGTTCTTTCCGAAGATCAAAAGCCTTCCGGATGTCATCGGCGAGGTCGTCGAAGCCGGGGAACCTAGAAGGATCGCGTGAGACCCATATCCATTTCGCCTTTGCGCCGCGACGGTCGAGACGCACACATACCGGAACGAACGATTGAAGGCGCACGTTGAACAGAAGCAGCGGATCGTCCGCAACCGCCGCCTCCGCCTGACGGAATACGCCACAAGCCCAGTCCAGAAACGAATCCGGAAAAACGTCAGGACGGTCATGCTCCCATGTCGAGAACTTCTTATTCTCGTTCGCGGCGGCGAGCTCCTCCATGCGGTCGTAGTAGGCGCGAAGATAAGGAGCCGCCGCACCGTAGTGTCCTTTGAAGAACTGATCCAGCAGCGGCTCAATGGGCTGATCGGGATTCCATGCGAACTTCGCGATGAGCCACGCCTTGAGCTGAGCGAAGTCGGCGTATTTCGGCCCGCCCTCCTCGAAGAGATAGCGGCAGCCGTTCGCCCTGAAAGTGCGCATGTTCGCGGCGAACACGCGCTGATTCGGCAGCGGATAGAAGAAGTGGTTCCACCCCGGCGTGTAGTCCCAGACGTAAAGCATGTCGGTCAGCGCACCCCACTTCCGCAAATCCCTCATGTACGCGGCGTTGACGGCAACTGTTTCGCGCTCAAGCGGCGCGATGAAGCTGCATTCTATCGAACAGATACAGGGAATCACATTCTTGCGCGGACGCATCGTCTTTGTGGCCTTGCGCGAATACTGGTAGATCAGGGTTTCTACAAGAATTCCCGGATAGCGCTGATCAAGCCGTTCCGCCATGCCGTTCACGAAATGAAGCAGAGACCCCGCATGCGACTCCTCTCGATCGTCAATGGCCTTGCACGATGCACACTCGCAGAAGTTGCGCCAGTCGTTCTGGGAAATTCCGACAACCAGCTGGTCAGCAAGGCCTTCAACGCCTTTCCGCCGACGCTTCGCGAGCTCAGCATCGATTATCTCACAGATATTAGTGTAGGCCGTCTCAAACGCGCCAGGATTTGTTAGACATATCTGTGTACGCTGGTCGCGGCGGACTCCGTTGATTTCGCTGAACCAGTCCGGATGGTCCTTGAAATACTTCTTCGGCGGCAGTATCCGGTTGAACGTATGGCACACAGGAAGCCTCTCGACGAACCGCAAAGGAGCCCCACCGTGCTTCTCCGCCAGGTTGAACAGCCCATCGTTCGGATGACCGTTGTAACGAAGACGCACGGCGAAGTCTTCATTGAACTTCACATCCTTCCATGTGGTGCTGCGCATTTCGAAGGCGGGCTTCTGTGTGTCATCAAGGTCCGAAGGAACCGTGAATCTGTCCTTGCGCGGAATCACCTCGTGCCAGCTTGCGTACCATCCGCATCCGCCATACTTTTCAAGGAGTTCATACACCCCGTACAAAACCCCTCGGCGACCACCGGTCACATAAACCGACTTTCTTTCATCAACGCGAATTCTAAACCCGTCGCCGCCAAGCGAATCAGCAGACGCGAGGAAAATCGAGTTATACGAAAGGCTTGCATTCCCCTTCACAATCGGGAGCTTGACGCCAGTCATCTTCTCGGTGCAGCGCTGCATTTCCTCCGCCGCATACACAAAGGACGGTGAAGCGTCATCAGGAATGACTATGCTGTACTTCGCGCATTTTCCGCGCTCTGCAATAACCACGTTCTGTGCGGCATTGCAGATTGCGGAAAAGCCTACAATCAATAAAGCGAGTTCAAACCTCAAAATCATGAGCTTCACCATCCTTGCCAAATTCATTCCAGCATCAACGCTTGCACATGAGCGGCACGGGGGACAGACCCTCAGGACGGTCGTAGAGTTCGCAGTGGCAGTCACCAAGATGCTTCACCTTGAATCCGTTGGCTTTGTATTCCTCGTAGTTGAAGGCGTTCAGTTCGTCAATGGCGATCTGGTGGAACTTGTCGAAATCAGGCCACCATTCCCAACCGCTGCCGAAATCGTTGTAGAGGTACGCGTCGGCGCACTGCTTGCCGAGCTCGGGCGTCACATAGAACGCGCCCATCGCTAGAACGTTCACGCCGTTTCCGGTGATCGCCCGGAAGGCGGCGGGGACCGATTCGACCACACCGGCATGCACGCCGGGGCACTTCGACGCAGCGATGTGGATGCCCATCCCTGTTCCACAGAAGATGAGAGCACGCTCAAACTCCTTCTCCGTGATCATCGATCCGACGAGAAGCCCGATACGGTGGAACATCAGTTCGGTGTCTTTCGGATCGGAATCGGCCTTCACTCCGACATCCGTCACCGTCCAGCCCTTCTTTTCGAGATATTCCTTGATCGCCTCCTTGAGCGGATATCCCGCAAAATCAGCCGCCATCAAAATCTGCTTGTCTGCAACTTTCTTGTAGAGTAGAGACCCACGCCTCGACGTTGCCGTCGATGCGGCTTCCCCCTCATCAAACCGTACGTGCGGATTTCCCGCATACGGCTTTCCATTGAGTGCTTCT
>JAGBFY010000532.1 GCA_017936245.1 Kiritimatiellia bacterium | reverse complement strand
TTCCAGACGGTTTTGCGCATGGGGTGTGACCCCCGATTCTTTAATAGACTAGAAAATTAATGAGAAAGCGTTACGGCATAGTATCCTTCATGCCGAGAGCAAGATACTTGGAGCGGGCATAATCGTAGTATTTAAGATCGACTATCGACGACTCCGGAATGCCGTAGAGCTTCAGCGCCCGCGTCGGACACGTCGCCTCATCCATCGTGCATTTCGAGCACTTCCGGCACAGATGCTGAAATCTCGCCCACCGCATTGGCGGTAAGAACGCCGTTCGTCAAAGAAAAGGTTTCAGCAACTGTTTCCGGCAAGGCATTGCGGCAGACAAAGTCCGAAAGACTCCGACCTGCAAGAATATCCGTACCCGACATAGAGCTTTCCACTCCACTGGCAGAAAAAACAGTTGTCGCGGCAATGGCAACCAAAACTATGTTAACATTTTCCATCTTCCTTTTCGCCCTATAATCACAAAGCCCTAAATTCCACTGTTTGGAAATTCTATTTCATCAGATTTTCGGCGCGGCGGATGTAAGCATCCTGCTCTTTCTTGGTCATATCGTTCCAGCGCACGTTCCAGCCGCAGACGCGCACCTGAAGGTTCTCGTACTTCTCCGGATGCTTCTGCGCATCACGAAGCTCTTCCGCGCTGAACACGGTGAACTGGATAACGCTTCCGCCGTTCCGGTGGAAGAGGCGAACGAGCGTTTTCATCGCCTGAAGCCCTTTCTCGCCTTCGCACACCGACGGATGCAGCATCATGTCGAGCGGATAGTCACCCGGGAGCTTCGTCACATCGGAAGAGGCAAGAGTAGCGGCCAATGCGGTAGCACCTTCCGTATCCGCGCCCATCGTCGGCGAAAGGTTCTTGCTTAACTCATCGCCAGCCTTGCGACCGTCGGGAGTCGCGCCGGTCTTCTCGGCAAAATTAAGGTACATTCTCGCGCTGTGACCCGAAGCGAGAAAAATCCCGCCGCGTGAATTAGGCTTGCCGTTCACCTTCGATGCGAAGCAGTTGATCAGTTCAGCTCCAAGCGCGTTCGCCTCTGGATCATTGTTTCCCCACTTGCGCTTTGAACGGAGCATCCTAAGGCGCAACTTCTCGTGACCTTTCCAGTCTGCCGCCATGATTTTACCGAGATCGGCAAGCGACATCTCTTTTTTCTCGTAGACAAGTTCCTTGACCGCAAGCAGCGCGTCGACCGCAGTCCCCGTACCCGTTGACAAAATCGTAGAATTGTTGCCACGCGGACATCCATCGGCAAACGCATCCTTTCGCGTCTTGAGCGCGTGCTCCGTGGCAAGGGTCATACAGTCGGCAGAATTAACCTCTGACAGCACCTTTTCGAATTCATACGCAACCTTCCGGCAACGGTCGGTTACATCCGCAAGCCGACGCAGATATTCCACCTTAAAAGAGTTAAAAGTTGTAAGTTGTGAGTTGTGAGTTGTACAATCCTCAAGCATCTGCTCAATCGGTTTGAGCATATTGACATGGCCGACTGCGGTGTCATTCACGCAGTCGCGGGGCGAAAATTCATAACACCCTTTAACGACCATCGTACGGCAATCTTCATCCGATGCGCCGTACCACTTCTTGAGCGCTTTAGCTGTAGATTCCTCCCCGATGAACGAAATCGAACGACGCCGCCGCGCCATATCGAGCATTTTATCCAAAGCCCAATCAGGTGTATTCGGTGCTATCTTCACAAGGAATTTCGGCGTTGTGAGCGCACATTGATCCATCACCTCAAGAATGATCATTGAGACGTGATTAAACTCGCTC
>JAGBFY010000531.1 GCA_017936245.1 Kiritimatiellia bacterium | reverse complement strand
CCAGATACACCGCCCGCGCCCTCAGCACTTCCATCTCATCCGCCTCGCATAGCCTATTCTTCTCATATTGCCCCTTTGCATTGCCTAGCCCATCCGCCTCGCACGGCTCATCCGCATTGCACAGGCCCCTTAATCCATGCCCCGCTCCTTCACCTTGGATTTCGTCCGCACCTAAATCTTGAATTTCGCCATCCCCTCTACATTCCTTCCAATTTCCGCAACAGGTGGGGCTGCTTTCCGTTTCATCCGCGCTGCAAGCCGGCGCCGGCCGCCTGATGGAGTCGCCAAGCACCGCCGAGAGCGGCAGGGGGTCGGAGATATCAAGCACCTGACGCATGCGCTTTGCCGCCGCCTTGTATGCCATCACCGTGGTGTATTTGAGATAGAGGGCGGGAATCTCCATCTGAAGCCAGCCCTTGATGCCCGACCTGCGTCCTACGATGATGCCGTCCTCCGTGCGACGCAGGGAATTGTCTAGGTAGCACTCCAGATCCTCCATCAGGCTCCCGAAGCGCAGCAGAGCCTCGTTTGATTCCCTCACCTTCACCCAAGCATCAAGTATCTCCTCCCTCGTCGGACAGCGGTTGAGAGTCATTCGCATGCGGATGCGGCGACGTTCCTCCGCAAGCGTCTGCCGCCGGGCCTTCTCCTTGACGTAATAATGTGGCCGGACAATCTCGTGCCTTGCGCGGTCGATGCGCCTCGTCAGCTCCTTTCGAAGGAACGACGCGCCCAGCCACACGGCCTCGAAAACAGCCACGAAAACAGCCGCAAAAGCGCCGGCCTGTATGGACGGGCGGAAGGCATTCATCATCCGCTTGCCCTCTTCAAGGGAAATGCCGTTGTAGCGGCAGAACTTCGCCATGCCGTCGGTCATCTCGCAAAGGTCTCCAAAGGCCTTGCGCCGTGCGACCGCACTGCGGCGTTTCGACTCGGCGCGTCTTCTCCGCTCGGCTAGGATTGCCCGCTCCACTGGCTCGTATTTCGCCATCCACGCCTTGAAGCGTTGCATCTCGGCATCCTCGGCCTCTCCGGTTCCGGCATCTTCTGAGCTGCCGGTTCTGGCACCGGGTGCGCATCCGTTTCCAGCATCGCCTGAACGCCGCCTTTCCGACGGCTCGGACGGCTTTACCGCAACAGATGAATCCTTAACGCCAGTTTCACGACCTGATTTTCTTTTCGCCATTCTCCACCTCCTGTCATGGGACTGCAGTGAGCGGCCGGTGGCCGCGAACCAACATCCCCAAACAGGCACAGAGGATAACACAACCCCAGCTTGAAGTCAAGATTTAGGTGCGGACGAAATCTAACTTCTTGACTGAATAATCAGGAAGAGCCAATTTTGATGGTGATCTTGATTTCTTGACTTTGGGGCTCAAATGATCCAACTATAGATGCGGTGATCAAATATCGTTATTATCAGCCTCAAGGGAAACAAACACTTTGTGAGCTCTATGTCCGCTGCGACCCGAACAAGTGCCACCTGAAAGGAGAGACCCAAAAACAGAAACAAACACTTTGTGAACTCCATTTCCGTTGCGACTCATCATATTCCATTGACGGAGCAATTAACCGCTTCTGTTTATCCAACCGCCGAGTTCTGCTTCCCAGCCTTACCCATAAAGGAGCTATACACATGTGTACAATACATAACGCAATAACTGAATATCACTTACAGCCATCCGACTGAACTCAAGAGAACTGCGGCGACTGTAAAAAGCCATATTTTGTGACCTCTTTGCAAATGACACTGCTACTCCGGCAATAATATATCGTGAGTCAACTTCGGTATAGAGTGCTCACCGAGACCACCGAATATTCCCCAAACGAAGTAAGCACCGAAGGCGGCTCAACGCTGGGTGCGCATTCAGCGAACGCGCCCTCCTATTATTGTGTCACAACATTTCATTGCCACATATATAGGCGGCAATCTTCACATGTCTAAGCAACAGCTTGTTAATCATCGATACAACATACCAGAACTAACGAGTCGCAGCATCTCCGTACACCTGCATTTCTATCTTTATGCGCCCTTCATCGAGCGAATTGGCAATCTTGCCGCAAAAGCTCTCGCGAGCCTTCTGTTCGGCTCGCTCCGCCTCGCGCTTCGCCTCCTCCGCCAATGATTCCTGCCTCCGTGCCTCGCTAGCCATATCATAATAATTCCGCGGCATCAATCCTGATGGATCTCTCGGAACATATGTAACGCCATTCATCCCCTTCTTCATGATTTTGCCGTCATAGAACACCACCGTAGGACGCTTCACCTTTATGTTCGTCTTTGGCGGACGAAACGACTTCAACGCATGCTGCGTAACCTTTTCCAGAATCTGCCTGCGATGCAAATTCGAGTCAAATGTTATGGACTCCACCGGAATAACCGTCTTCTTGTCCGGCATGACATACGACACAGCGAAAATAAGCGCAGTCGTATCTATCCTGTACTCGCGAACTATGCGCGAGAGATCACCCAACGCAATCCCAGAGGGAGACGAGTATTTTGATTCCGGCATCGGGAACAGATTTCCTGTACTCCTCTGCGGCGATACGATATAGGCCCTGTCGGCAACTATGACCAGCCCACCATTCTTGAGCATATCCTTTTCAAAGGTCTCTCGCTCGACCTTTTTCTGTTCTCCGCTACGCGAAAGAACGCATGCGTCAAACGAACCGTTTGAATGCGAATTGATTTCATATATCGTCTCTCCCGAATGGATATCTGGAATGACTGCATGAAGCGTCCCCTCAAAATTCCCCGGACGGCTCTCCTTCGCAAGATTTCGCCACAGATCAACCTGCATGCCGCTCAAGGACTTCACCAACGAACGGAACTTCTGCCGCTGCTCGTCCTGGGCCTTTTCCGCCGCATCCTCGGCAGCCCTTCTCTCTTTGCGCAACCGATCCCTTTCCTCTTGCTGTTTCTTCTGTTCCATCGCCTTTTGCTCTCGCAATTTGCGTCTCTCCGCCTGGGCCTTTTCCCATTCAGCCTTGCGCCTATCCGATTCGGCCTTTCTTTTCTCCTGTTCGGCCTTGAATCTTTCTTCTTGAGACCTTTTGCGCATCTCTTCTGCGGCTCTCACCGCCGCAACCTCAGATTCCTTTGAACTGCGCCAATTTTTCCACCAATAGAATGCTCCTCCACCGATTAAAACTGCAGCCAGCATCCAGAAAATGATTGAAACTGCCGCCTGTCTGCGATTGGCCGCATCTATCTTCCTCATCCACTCATCATCTTTTTGCGACTCAACCTCCTGCTCTTCAACCCTCCGCTGTATCGATGAAAAATTCGGATTGGGAAGATCCGCGCCATGCACCTCCCTGGATTGACCACCTGCCGGCGCAAGCTCTTGCGGTTTCTTCAGCAAGGCCGAGCCGGATTTCTTCTTCGGTACAACAATCCCCTTCTCGCAATGCGGACAAAGCACGACCAAACCGCGCATTTCCTCATCCGCCTCCAGCTGCTGCTTGCACTGTGGGCAGTTAAAGCAAAACGTCTCCATGATGAAAATCGCCTTCCCTCACAGCCATCCCGCAGATTACAGGACGAATTTCTTCCTTGATATCTCCGCAAGGATGCCTTCAAGCTGCTTTTCGATAACATCCATCGAAAGGTGCTTCTCGAAAAAGTCTCGAGCGGCGGCGAAATAGCTTTCCCTGTTCGCCCAATCGTCACGATAGGCGCGAACCGCATCCGCTATCGCCTTCGCATCCCCCGGCGGCACGAACTTGATTGCCTTGCAATCCTTCGCCTCCGGAGGATAGCCGGTACAGAATTCGTTTATCGTAGGACGGCGGCAGGCCATGCACTCGTACACCTTGTTGCCGATAACACGCGCCGCTTTCGCTGTCGTACCAAACACGCCCAGAACCACATCATGCGCTGCGATCACCTTAGGAACATCGACATACGGCACCTTGTCCAGAAACTTTATGTTCCTGATGCCGGCGGCCTTCGCCTCCGTCTCAGCCTTGTACGCGCCCCAGCCGAGGAAGCTCCACTCAATCCCCTCATCCTGCGTCATGCGGGCGGCTTCGACGATATACTCCGTTCCATGCAGCGGGAGATATGCGCCATGATAAAGCACCTTGAAAGGCGCGCCCGGCTTCGCCACCGGCTCTTCGGCGACAGGCTTGAACACCTTCTCGTCCGTACCTGTAAGCAACACCCTCAGCTTCTCTCTCGGAACGTCAAGGTACTCGGCGCAGAAGTCAACGTGGCAGCTCGTATCCCAGCAGACGAGATCAGGTGCCGCCATCATCTTCTTCTCACGGGCGAGCAGCTTCTTCGCGCGAGGCTCATCAGCCTTCCACTTGAGCTGTTCAAGGACCTTCTTATCCCATGCGGAGATCATCGGATCGAAGATCACGGGGATTCCGCGCCTGTGCGCCCAGCGGCAGGCGGCGTGAATGTCACGCTGCCGCGCCACCGGCACCCACACGAGATCGGGCTTTTCACGGAACTGGAGTCCGCGGAAGAAAGCCTCGACATCCCCGAAGCGCGGCCAAAGCTTCACAAAGAAGAAATCGACCTCCCATCCGAGCTTTTCGAAAAGCGAAATGTACACGCGGTTGCGGGAATACCCGGGATCGAACCTTCCCCACCACAGAACACGCTTCTTCGCCATGGGACGACCTCCTCAATGTGAATGATGCTTCATCAAAGCGAATCGAACGCGCCAGACGTAAACGATGCGCTCGCCGCGTTCACCTTCGCCATTTCAGCGGCAAGGTCAATGGCAGGCTCGTTCGAGACGGGTTCATCCTTGCGCGGCTTCAGCGGCTTCGCCTGGCACTCGCGGATCGAGAGCGACACGCGGTCGCGCTCCCAGTCGACGGAAAGCACCTTTACCGTAACATAATCGCCCGGCTTCACGTAGTTTATGGGACTCATCACCTTGTCCCAGGAAATCTCACGCACCGGAACAAGTCCCTCCATGCCGCCGATATCGACGAACGCGCCGAAATCAAGCACCTTGGTGACCTGTCCGTTGAGGGTCTGTCCTTCTTCGAGCGTGTTGCGCAGATCGTCCTTGAGAGCCTGCTGTTCAAGCTCAAGCTCCGCACGGCGGCTGACGATGAGATTCACACCACGGTCGTCCGCACCATACTCCTGAACCTGGAACAGGAACGTCTCGCCCACATACACCGCGCCCGGCTTGCGGTAGCGGTCGATCTGGCTGAACGGACAGAATGCGCGCTGCCCCTTCACCGTGACCTCGTATCCGCCCTTGACCTCCTTCTCGACCGTGCCCTCCACGGGATCGCCAGCCTCGAATGCCGCCTTGATTGAGGAATTGAGGGGGTTCTTCTCCTCAACAACAGCCTCTTCCTCCTCAACCTCTCCTGATGCCGCCTTGATGGCTGCTTTGCGCTTCTCAGGATCAGACTCCACGCTCTTCAAATCGTTGAACGAGCCGGGAAACTTGAAGCCCGGACGGAACGTCTTCATCTGTGCGCTCACCATCGAGCCGAAATCAAATTTTTCTTCACTCATCTCTTGACCTGCTGAATATTTACGTAAAGCGAAAAATCCATCTCTCAGCCCAATGCAGCAAGCGTCGCATCGAGGGAAGCGAGATCGGAAACATTCACCGTAGTGAGAGCCGCATCGATTTTCTTGATGAGCCCAGAAAGCACCTTGCCGGGTCCGAACTCAACGAAACGTGTGCAGCCGAGAGCCTTCGCCGCCTCGACATCCGCAGCCCAGTTGGTGGTACCCGTCACCTGTTCAAGCATGAGAGCCTTGATTGCGGACGGATCGCTGTCATGCGGCTTGCCAGTGACATTCGAGAGTACCGGGATTTTCGGTGCACAGAAGGTGATGCCGTCCAGAACGGGAGCAAGCTTCTCGCGAGCCGGCTGCATGAACTTCGAATGGAACGCACCTGCCGTCGCAAGCGGGAGTGCGCGCTTGATGCCGAGTTCCTTTGCAACCGTTGCAGCTGCGGCGATCTCGTCCTTGGAGCCGGAAAGCACCTGCTGCGCAGACGAATTGATGTTTGCGACGATGCAGCCGGTCTTTGCGCAAAGCTCTGAAAGCTGATCCGGCGAAGCACCGACAATCGCAATCATGCCCGAAGGAGCAGCCTCGCATGCCTCCTGCATGAAACGTCCACGAGCCTCGAGAACCTTGAGCGTGGAATCGAAATCGAGAACACCCGCCGCGCAGAGCGCACCCCACTCACCGAGAGAAAGGCCAGCGGCAGCGGCAAACGAAACTGAACTGCGCTTCTGGAACGCGAGAAAAGCCGCATAGCTCGTGACGAAAATGGCAGGTTGGCAAACATTGGATTTTGTCAACTCTTCAGCCGGTCCTTCAAAGCATATCTTCTTGAGATCGAAACCAAGAACGCCATTGGCCTTGTCGAAAAGATCCATGAGCATTGAATCAGACTCGGCAAAGTCCTTGCCCATACCGGGCACCTGTGCGCCCTGTCCTGCAAAAATGCAGCAATCCGCCATCTGTAGTCTCCTTTGATTGTGTTTGAAATATCTGTGAATTATATCATAGTTCCTGAAATCAACCTTTTGATCACAGTTTGCATAAAGCGAATTTTGGACAATCCCCATTGCAGAACAACTCTGGCGAGGCGACCCTGAGACGAGTGCTCTCGCCGAGACGCCGCAGTGCGTTCGCCGAACGCACCTACATAGGGCAGTATGCGGCAACAGGGCAGCCTTCGCATTTGGGGCGGATGGGACCGCAACGGGTCTGCCCGAAGGATACGATATGCGAGTTCCACGTTTTCCAGTATCTGACCGGCAGGATCCTCCGCAGCGCCATCTCCGTTTCGAGCGGCGTTTTCGTATTCACGAGCTGCCACCTGTTGCAGATGCGGTGAACATGCACATCCACACAGATAGCCGGAAGGTTGAAGCCGACAGCCACGGTAAGGTTGGCGGTCTTGCGTCCGACGCCAGGCAGCTCGCACAGCTCTTCGACAGTATTCGGCAGAACGCCGCCGAACCTCTCCCTCAGCACCCCCGGCAAAGCTTTCAAATGCCGGGTCTTGTCCCGATAGAATCCAACCGGATAGATGAGCTTCTCTATTTCATCCACCGCCAGCCGTTCAAGGTCTTCAGGACGGAACATCTCGCCCTTTGCGGCGGCGAACAGCCTCCGCACAGCCCCGGCCGTGCACTGATCCTTCGTTCGGGCAGAAAGAATCGTACCGACCAGAACACAGAATGGATCGTGGGTCTGAGCCTCGATGAGTTCAATGATCGGGGCTGAATGGGCCTTGAATTCCTTCTTCAGCGCCCGATCTACGGCAGGGATGTCCTCGACCGTCATCCTACTTTCCCATTCCGAACGTCTTCAGGCACTGGCGGAAGTCCGCAGGGAGCGGACTATGGGCACGGATGCCCTCCTTGACGTTCCGCATCGGATCGGGAAGCTCCAGACCGGATGCATGAAGCATCTGGCGTGAAACCATCATGAGACGCGGATCGCGGGCGGTCTTGAGTCCAAACATCCTGTCGCCCACGATAGGGAAACGGATAGAGGAAAGATGGCGGCGTATCTGGTTCGTGCGTCCCATTTCGATGCGCACCTTGAGGAAGGACGCATCCTGGGACGCCATTTCGCGCAACACGTGCGAGACTGCAGGCTTGCCTTCGATAGGCGCGTTGATCGTCTCATGCACATGCGGGAAACGCCCGGCGACGATGGCATGGTACGTCTTTTTGACACCATGCGTCTTGAACACCTCCACCGCCGCATTGAAGGCGGTGTGCGTTTTGGCAAGAAGAAGGCAACCGGTGGTGTCGCGGTCGAGACGGTGCACCGCCTCAAGCGTAGGTATGTGAAGCTGGTGCCTGAGGATCATCTCCACGGACTTCGGATCGCCGCAGCTCAAGAACCCGGCAGGCTTGTCCGCAACTATGTAGTCGGGCGTCTCAAGGATCACCCGCACATGACGGGCTGGCGACGGACGAGACGGCGACGTTCCGGACTTCTCCTCCGGCCCGGAACGGTCGCTTTCCGGCTGGCGCTTCGCGGCGCTGACCACGGCGCGCGGCACCTCGACGGTATCGCCCGTGTGGAGCATGTGACGCGCAATCCATATGCACTTGCGGTTCACCCACACACTGCGTCCATCAATGATCGCCTTGGCTGCGCGGCGGGAAAGACCGCACCGTACCGCAAGAAAATCCTGCAGCGGCTTGTCGTTCTCAGGCTTACCGACCTGCAGCTGTTCAATATTTCCTAAAGCTCGTCTCATTATGGCGCAATATTCTATCAAATCCGCAAATTCATTGCGACATCATTTGCTCTGGACTATCCCCATCGCTGGAAAGAGCTGGCGAGGCACCCCCGAGACGAGAGCTCTCGCAAACGCCCGCCCGCTTTGTTCAGAACAGAATACGCCCGTTTTGTGCGCTTAAAGCTATAGAGCCAGTTCCATCTGGCATGT
>JAGBFY010000530.1 GCA_017936245.1 Kiritimatiellia bacterium | reverse complement strand
ATGGATTACGATGACGGTGAGGTCTATGTAAATCCCAATAAGCGGATCGGTCTGATCTCGCAGATTCCCGTATTTCCCGAGGGCTATACGGAAATTGAATATCTGCCAGAACCATGGGAGATTGCTCTACCAGGGAGCAGTGGGGCGCGTGTACGTTTTTCAGCGGAGAAATCGGTCGTGGAAGGCCGCCTGAAGATAACGTTCAGGGAAGATCATTTTCCGGGAGAGGCCAGGATGTTCACCAAAGATTGGCTTGGATTCTTCCGCGACTGGAACCGCCGGACTGGATCCCGGCTCGCCCGCACAATTGTGGTGCGCAGGGCTGGGCACGATCGCTGAGCGCACCGAAAGGTTTGATGGCTAAATGTTTTTAATGTTGCCGATGTGAACTATTTGGCTTGAACCTTATGGTACAATATACGGCATGAAAGAAACTGTGTTGTTGTCATGTTGAGAGACAATGCAATCTTTCACTGGTGATTTTAATAAAATAAGGAGATGCAGAGATGGTTATGATAGACAGAAGAGGTTTTCTCGGTGGAGCAATGGCTCTCATGGGCGTAGGCGGATGCCGTTCGCTTGGAATTGGCGGCGAGAAGCCCAATCTCGTTTTCGGTGTGATAAGCGACGTTCATGTCACAACGCCGGAATCTACGGAGGTGTTCGTCCGTACGCTTAAGTATTTCCGCGACCGCAAGGTTGACGCCGTGATGGTGGCAGGCGACCTTACGGACTGGGGACTCAAGAGCAGCTACAAATATCTTGCCGATGCCTGGTACAGCGTGTTTCCGAATGACCGCGCTCCAGATGGACGCAAGGTCGAGAAGCTTTTCTGCACCGGCAACCATGATTACGATGGCTATTGGTATGGCGACATGACGCTCGACATGCACGTGCAGGGCTATTCCGAGGAGGAGGCTCTCGTAAAGTTCGGCATGAAGAAGTGCTGGGAGGAGGCGTTCAATGAGCCGTTCGCACCAGTCCGCCGTCGCACTGTCAAGGGCTATGATTTCATCAGCGCGGAATGGAAAGAAGGCAAGCCGTGGAACGTGGTTGCCGATGAATGGTTTGCGCAGAATGGCAAGACGCTTGATCCGAAGAAGCCTTTCTTCTTCTTCACGCACTATCCGTTGGGCGGCACCACATCCTGCACGAAGCCGGATGCGCCGACCGTGAAGGCGTTGAAATCCATGCCGAACGCCGTGGCGTTTTCGGGGCATTGTCACTGGACTCTTAACGACGAGCGTTCAATCTGGCAAGGAGGATATACGGCGGTGGCGGTTCCGTCTCTCTCCTATTCATCCATTCCTGCCGGTTATGAAAACGGTGGCGATTCCCGCAAGGGCGATCCCAAAACTTCCATGCCGAAGATTCCGGCGCGTCCGAAACTTGAAGAGGCTCAGGGGTATGTCGTGTCGGTGTTCGACAACCGCATGGAGATTGAGCGCAGAGATTTCACGCATGGAGTCGAGGCGGCTCCTGCATGGATCGTTACGCCGCCCACAGCTGATTCCAAGCCGTTCGCTTTTGAGAACAGCTTCAAGCGTACGCCTGTTCCGCAGTTCCCTGCTGACGCCTCGCTAAAGACGTATATCGCAAACACAGAGGACCGCGATGGACATTGGGCGATTATGATGATGCTTGACTTCCCGTCCGCAAAGGCGCACAAGGGTCGGGTTTATGACTACGAGGTCCGCATCGAGATGGAGAACGGTTCAATACCCGTTGTGAAGCGTTTCCTCGCTCCTGCGTTCTACAAGCTTGAGCGTGACGAGCCAGCCTTCCAGAGCTTTGCGTTCAACGCAAAGGACTTGCCGGAAGTCGGCAGATATCGTTTCCGCGTGTATCCGCGAAACTGCTTCGGTGCGTGTGGCAGGCCGATTGAGTCCAAGGTGTATGAGAGCAAGCCCGGCAAGGAGAAGGTGCTCAAGAAGGTGAAGGTCTGATGCCATGAGCTTGAAGACGATAAGGTCGATTGTGTTTGCGGCGGTTGCTTCGCTAAGCATCGTATCTCCTGCTGTCGAGGATGAAGATGACGATTATGAGCTTGACCGTTGGTATGTAGGTGCGTCAGCTACACTTGTCATGCCGCAAGGCGGAGGCGATATGCGTAGGCTTGGCGGTGCGACGGCGCGTGTCGGATATTATGTTACCGAAGCGTTGGCTGTTGAAGCTGATGCGGCTTGGCTTGAGGATTGTGCAGGTCTTGGCGTTCAAGGTCTGTGGCACATCTGGGGGTATGAACGGTTCGATCCATTCTTGACCTTTGGCGCAAGAGGATGGATTGACGGCGATTTGGGACCTGTTGCAGGGCTCGGCGCGTTCTATCATCTTACGGACAACTGGTCGCTTCGCGCAGATGCACAGGCGACTCTTGGAATCGACAGCGACTGCGATATGGTGTATTCGCTCGGTGCCGGAGTGCAGTATACATTCTGACGGCAAAGGAGCCGGTTGATAATGGCGGATGGTGACTATGAAAGAGATTTCCAGCGAAAGGCCGAACTCGAAAGAATTGGCCGAATACTTCGAGCTTCTAAAGTTCCCAACAGTGGGGGCGGATCCGATGCACCTCAGGGATTGCGTCCAATGCGCGATGTGGTTGAAGAAATGGCTCGAAGGGATCGGGGCTGACGTACAGCTGCTTCTGCCGCCAGGGGAGAGCGTTTTGAACGCGCCGCCGCCTGTAGTGTTTGCTGAACGCCCTGGCGACGAAGGCACCCCGACGGTTCTTTTCTATGGGCATTACGATGTCCAGCCTCCAGATCCGATCGTGGAATGGAATACCCCGCCGTTTGAGCCGACCGAGAAGGATGGAAGGGTGTATTGTCGCGGTGCTCAGGACGATAAAGGACAGTTTTTCTCGTTTTTATGCGGATTGCGCGATTTTCTGAATGAATTTGAAGGGTCTGTCCCCAAAAAAGAAGGGTCTGTCCCCACATTCAAGTTTCTTTTTGAGGGGCAGGAGGAAAGTGGAAGTGCGGCTATTGCCAAGATTGCCGCTGATTTGAACGACCGTCTTCGCGCCGATGTTCTTCTTGTGTGCGACACAAGCGCGGCTGCGGATCTGCAGCCGGCCATTGTCGCCGGACTCAGGGGGGTGAGTCATTTCACGGTTCGTCTTAAGGCTGCTTCCTGTGATCTCCATTCCGGTCGCTATGGCGGAATCGTCCCGAACGCGGCGCAAGGAATCGCCGAACTCATGGCTTCGCTTCACAATCCCGACGGTTCCATTGCAGTGCGCGGCTTCTGCGATAAGGTTGAACCTCCAACACCTGAGGAGCTTGCGGCGGCAGAATCGGCGGCGATGTCTGACGATGCGTATATCAATGAGACAGGTGTTGCACCTGTCGGTGGTGAGGCTGGACTTTCCGTTACGGAGCGCAATTCGTTCCGTCCGACGATCGAAGTCAACGGAATACATTCCGGATATGGCGGACCAGGCTCGAAGACCGTAATACCGTGCGAGGCAATCGCGAAACTTTCCATGCGGCTTGTGCCTGGACAGAATCCCGCTGAATGCATGGAGCTTGTCGAACGGCACCTGCGCCTCAACACTCCGAAGGGAATGACGCTTTCTGTGGAGGATGTCACAGGTGACGCACCGGCGATGCGTCTTCCTCTGAAGAGTCCGGTGTTCCGACTTGCGGCGGCTGTTCTTGAAGATATCGATCCAAGAGGAGCTGTGTTCCAATGGGATGGGGCTTCAATCCCGATCGTCTCCATACTTGCCCGCATTTCAGGAGCCGCGCCGCTCCTTGTCGGTTTTGGACAGGGCGAGGACAGAATTCATTCACCGAACGAATCGTTCTCGTGGCGCCAGTTTACGCTTGGCCGCCGCTGGGCTCATGACATTCTTTCAGAACTGAGCCGCTGAGAGCCTTTGCTGTCACAGGCATCGGCAACACTTCCACTTTGGCAACATTAGGCGAAGCTGGGTTTGCGCTTTCGAAACCGGTTGACAACCTCCTGTGTAGTCATGCCCTCTGTATCCAAGATCGCAATAGGCGTGCTACGGGCTTTACGCCACTGATGCTTTCCGCCTGTTTCAGCATTTGCGTCAGTGTGTTTCCGTCATGGGGATTTCCGCGAATCGCCATTACACCGAGACTCCAATAGCTTTTCGTGGCTGTCAGAAACCCGGCTTTGACACCGAACTCATAACGCTTGTTAACCTTGCCCTTGGAGATGCATTCCACTTGAGACTCATGGACGGGTTGATCCTGTCCTTGCCGGGCGTGTTTTTGTCCTGTGCGATCAGTTTGCTCGATATGTCGAGATAATCACTTAATTGTTCAATAAGAGCCATTTAACGGATACTTTGCGCCACTATCGACTTCATTGCGGTTTCTGCGTCCTCTGAAACATTCGTCAGATACTGTTTTCTCTTCAAGGCGAGAACGCCAACGGCTCATTGTGGATTGATTGGTCGGAGGCTCATGCCCAAAAAATTCGCCTCCACAGAAATACTGCCAGTAGGGATTGTTTTAGTCATCATGTTTGGGAGGGCAACCTCATCGTTTTCCTTGATTTCTATGCCGATATCATAACAAAATGCCCCAAGAAAATAAACAGTTACCATGATATATTTTCATATAAAATGAAATTATATGTAATTATACACCTTCAAAAAAGTTTTGTACAATCGACTGTATAAGTGATTTCAGAAACAGGGAACTGAAAATCTCATCAATAACACGCGCCATCACTTTCCGTTGAGAATTAGTCCGAACCATATTCTCATTGACTTCGCGAGGGGAATTTGGTATCTTTCTCGGCATGGACAAGGCAGTACAACGGCATATTCTCAAGAAAAGGATCGTTCTTGCAAAGCGCTCGGACGAGCCTATGACCTTTACGGAACGTGCACCCAGGTTCTTCAAGTGGTTTGAGGAGGACGT
>JAGBFY010000049.1 GCA_017936245.1 Kiritimatiellia bacterium | reverse complement strand
GGGATAATTTGCGGCGTGGACATACCTGCAGCGGTTCGCGTACGACACGCCCATTCCATCGACGGCAAACCTTCCGTCCAGGATCAGATAGCCTCCGTGCGTCTCGACGGTTTCCTGTATCGCGCCGCAGGTGATGGAACCGCTTTGCGCAATGGGATTTCCGATATAGTCGACATAACGCAAAGATTCTTCCGGCAGATTGACCGACGCGAGATGCGACGCATCTCCCAGACCGGCGGCTCCGGATTCTGCGGTGGGACGCCAATCGCCTGTTGCAGGGGCGAAAAAGCAATGTCCGGAATCGTTCGTCGCGCACATCCCCGAAGCCGTCTGGTTGAAGGCCGATATGCCGGACGACACCAGACAGTTGGACAGGACCGCATTCGAGTTGTGGAATTTTTTCTCTGCGTTTTCGAGGAAGATGGTGTTGTAGATGTAATGTGCGCCCGAACTGTAGCAGAAATTGTTCATGTTGTTTCCGGCGATCGTGCAGTTGACTATTGCTCGGGGATAGTTGAAAAGACGGTCGCCGCCTACATTCTCCGCAACAATGCAATTGTACAGGATCGACTGCGATGCGACAGTTCCATAAGGTTTGTCCGACCCTCCCGATGCATTCCCGCTGAACAGGCATCGTATCGCCGTACCGTACAGCAATGCACCTCCACGCACTGCAACACAGTTCGAAACGACACAGTCGACAAGCCAGCCACGTTCGATGTTTTTGCCGCTGTCATAAACCGCAAACGCTACTCCGCCGCCATTGCCACTCACCGTTGCTCCATCACGAATTGTAAAGCCTTGAATACGAACCGTCTTCCCACTGTCAGACTTTACATAGATGCACCTTACAGCCCCATCGCCCACTCCTGTGGCCGTATCGGCATGCCTGCCGACGATATGGGTTTTCTCTTTCGCTCCGGTTGCGACGAGCGTGAGATTGTTGGATATCACGACACAGGCGGAAACCCCGTCGTTGTGGATATTCACATCTTCATAGACGCCTTCGGCGACTTTTACGGTATCGCGGGATTTTGCGATATCCACCGCGGCCTGGATTGTCCGCTTGGCCGTCTGGGCGGTAAGGCCGTCATAGTCGTCGCTACCGTTTGCCTGATCCACATACAGGTCCCTTGCCTCCGCCGCGCTGTGGATGAACGAGACGGAAAGCATCAGCAAACCGACGCGAGCCATGTTCTTCAATGTCATTTTCATTCAATCGCTCCTTTCGGATTATCAGGACCAAGACACCCTACTTTACTTCTGTATATGGGGTTATCGATACGTAGTTGAGAAGCGTACGCACACCCGGCGCCGCTGGTGAATCATCAAATGTGAGTTCAGCCGTGGCGGATGAGGCCCGGAATACGCAGCGGTGCGTCACTGTGACGCAATGGGGCGCCGCCCCCTTTTTTGGCTCTTCGTGCATGACTGTGGGTATTCGTTCGCGGCATAACCTCATTTGACCCCCTGTTTCATTGGCTGCGGGGCTTCTCTCCCCGGCAGCGGAATTTTGATCGAAGAACAGCACAGCATAATCAGGCTGATCATGC
>JAGBFY010000529.1 GCA_017936245.1 Kiritimatiellia bacterium | reverse complement strand
CCGTCATTTGCTGACGCTTCACTCCAAGAGGCTGTCCCTTAATCCTTCGATTCAAAATCACTTTGCTGTGCCTCCACCTGACGCAAACCCGCTTCTTCACCCCTTCCGCCTAAAGACGATGTGCATACATCCGAAGCACCCGGCGTAAACACAAGTTCTCCGGCAGACGGCACATATTTTCCTTTACGAACCGTCTCGGCCCGAATTCTTATTGGCCTTGGCTTCGCCGATACCTTTGGACGCACAAGCACCACAGCCTCTCCCCAGCGTGTGACCTGCGGGTTTTCACCCACAATGTCAGCTTCGCCTTCCACGGAGAATCGCAGAGCTTCGGTACAGTAACGTTTAGGAGTCCCGGCGGCGTCAACGAGCGTCGCAACCACAGCGACAAGGTCACTGCCGTTGGCAATCGGTGCAAGTCCTTCGGTATCGAGCGAAAGGCATATTCCGGCAAGCCTCTTGGCGGGCAACACCGAAATCTTAGATCCGTCTGGCAATGTAGCGGCAAATTTATTTTGCGTATCGCCGCCTTGCTTGGCATTATTGCTTTCTGATCGCGCAATACTGCGCTGTAAATGGCAGCAGAACTCTGTCTTGTCTGGGACAAACGGTCTCCCTAGCAGTGTTGCCTCGTATGCGCAATTGGAAAACACGGTGACCTGAACGGGGGAACAGCTCGACAGTTCATGCGCTGGAAACACGAACGGGCAGTCCGTAAGTGCCGCTTTAAACGCATACCAGGAATATTTCTTCTGCCTCGCATATGTCAAAATGCCGCCGTAGAAGTTATCCGGATGATATCCGCGAGAATGATCCGTACCATGCCAGAGGCAGCCGCCGAAATGCGATTGGGGCTGAGCCTTCAGGCCATCCAGAAAACCCATATAGTGGAGAGACTGCTTAACCATCGGATATTCACCCCATTCACGCAGAACCCTGGACGGTGAATTCTGCGCCCGCCAGTCGTCCACATAGTCGCCCCATTCACGGCGGAAGGCCACTTCTCCAGGAATTGCTCCGTGCGCGTATTTCACGTCGCACACTTCGCTTCCCTGGCTTTGCTTGTCGCAGGCGCAAATGTCATTGGGCGGCATTGTGTTACGCTTGACTACGGCCACGGCATTCGTTGTGAAACGCCCCGGAAAATATGTCTCGTTTAAAATAGGCTCCCAAAACAGAAGTGACGGACGTGATCTGTCGCGGCGCACCATTTTCTCAATGTCGTCATATACACGCTGCTCAAATTGAGGACACTTGCGATTCCAGAACTGCCATCCGGGCGTGGTGTCAATGACAAACATCCCGAGTTCATCACACGCATCCATGAATGCCGGATCCTGGGGATAGTGCGCACAGCGGAAGATTGTCATGCCGCAATCCTTAAACTTCTTCACATCCCTCCAATGCAGCGAATTGGGAAGCGCGTTTCCGATAAACAGATAGTCTTGATGGCGGTTTGCGCCGATCAACTTTCTTGGATACGGACGGCCGTTTAGGATAAAACCGTCCAATGTCATTTTGAAATCACGAATGCCGAAGCGGACATTGACACGATCTGTCAACTTGCCGTCTTTCAGTACATCGACCCTGAGCCAATGTAAATTGGGAGATTCAGGGCTCCACAGCGCAGGTGACTGGGGGCGGAACGGCGATGAAACACGCTTGCCGTCATAGAACAGCTCAACGTTCGCACCCTCCGTATTGCCGCCGATGGCAACATCCGCCTTGACCGTCCATACACCGTCATCACCTAGATTTGAAGTTATCCATACGCCGCCTTTATCAGTGTCTGACACGTACGCCTCACCCGTCTCTATCAGGTAGGCATCACGATAAATGCCGCCGAAATACGTAAAATCGAGAACTTCCTGTCCTTTGCCGGGAGGATAGGTGGGGTCGTTGGAATTGTCACACCAAACCTCCAGAAGGTTTTTGCCTTCCTTCAGCAATCCGGTAACCTCCGCATGAACGGGCAGATATCCGCCGAAATGTTCAGCCACAACATTACCGTTAAGTGTAATGCGGCTTTTCCCCATGATTGCCTCAAAGTGCAGAAACTGTCTTGCGCCGTTCCGTTTCCACATGAAACTGCGCCGATACCATGCAGGCTGCTGACGGTTCACCCCGCCTGAAGCCTCGAAACCGATTTCCCCCTCGTCAATGGAGTGCGGCAAGACAACCTTCTTATGAGTTCTGAAATTGTCGAGGGAGAATTCCCAGCCGGTCGTAAGTGTCTCGACACGACGAGGTGAGCCTTCTGCATCCCAATAACCGGCTCTTGAGAACTTTGGCGCAATAGCACCGCACTTCATTCCCTTCGGCGATATGGACACACCTTTCCCGACAACAACTGCGGCCGGCTGCGGATTGCTGCATGAAACACTATCTGCACAAGACAGTTCACGCGGCTGCGAAGCAATAACAACTGCAAAAGACAATAACTGGACTAACATCACTTTTATTTCCTCTTTCAAACATTTCCGCTTTTATCAGCCGAAGTTCTGGAGAATCGAAAAGATCGGTACTGCGACATCCGGCAGCTAAAAAAGCCGCCGAGTCTCCCCCAAAAATACGCCTGGACATCAACTCTCTCATGCGCATTTTCCGAGTCCTTTCCTAGTTTTAAAAGTGGCAACTAAAAATACCATTCTATTCTTCCCTCAAAAACAAAACGTTTCCATAATATAGCCTTTTCTTTTGTCAAGGCATTTTGTTAATTATTTTAAATTGCTATCCCATAGGTGTGATAGAATCCTTTCTTTGATTGGCTCTTATGATATCATAACAGCAGTGTCACCGTCAATGGGAAACCTGGCGTTATTTGCATAAAACCATACCCCCCCCCCCCGTTTTTGGCAAAATATTGCATATGAAGGCTTAACATAAAGCGTTGCCTTGATGTCAAATGCGTGTATAATTTTTGTCCTGCAACAAACGAAAAAAGCACACGCACACGAACACCAAGGCAACACGAAGAAGAATGATATCATGCTATGCGCAGATAATCAATGGCTATATTCAGGGATACAAGATCCCCGAACTGGTGAAGCACGAAAAGATCAAGGCACGAAAGCTGTCGTACGCTTCGCAGATGTATTTGCTGATGCCCGGTCAGTTTCTTCATGTCTTCAGTCTTAACGAGCTTGTCGACATCTCGAAAATCCATGCGAGGG
>JAGBFY010000528.1 GCA_017936245.1 Kiritimatiellia bacterium | reverse complement strand
GGCGTATGGCGAGGGCGTGTTGGATATGACGGGCGGTGAACTGTACCATACTCCGGCTTCTGTGAGGAAGAGCCGTTGCCGTCTTGGCGGTTGGGAAGGTTTCTCTGCGGTGCGTGTGACGAACGGCAGCGTTTTTAATGCTACAAATGTAACCGAGGCTGTCATAATGCCAGGGTACAGCCGTAGTGAATCAAGCTCTGAATTGACGGTGGAGGACGGCGGTGCAGTGTTGGCTACAACAAAGGGCATTACCTTGGGAATGGGTACTTCGGCAACGTACAGCCATTCTGTTTTGAACATGAATGGCGGAGTTGTGAGTACGTATCATGTGACGAGAAACAGAAATTACATCTATCCATCCGACGAATGGCCAGAGGGAAGTGCTACAAGTGACGCTTTCAAGAACACATATGCGTTCGTGAACTGCAATGGCGGTACGATCAGGAACCTTGGATGGGGCGCGTTGTTTGGCAGCCGCACAAGTGACTCGTTCCCCCCGAACAGGGTAACGCTCTATGAACGCGGACTTACTGTCGATTCGAACGGTATGGACTGCCGTCTCGATCCCGGCGGCGGATTGCAGGCACCGAGCGGGCTGGGCGTCGTTTCTGTAGCATGGGATGCAGAGAAGGACGGCAAGGGCTTTGTCGGTTCGCCGAGAGTGAAGATTGTTGGTGACGGTCTGGGCGCCACCGCATGGGCTGACTTTGATGTTGCTACCCGTACCATCAAGAGGATATATGTTACGAGTCCGGGCAACAACTATACACGTGCTGATGCTCAGATCGTGATGAACAAAAAGGTGGTCAAGACAGTTCCTTGTACGGTCGGTCCGATGGTTTCCGGCGGACTTACAAAGATCGGTCGCGCCGCTCTTAAAATAAGCGCCACGAATACGTATGAAGGTGCGACTGTCGTGAAGGCGGGTTCCATACTGCTTGCGGCCGATGATGTTATTTCCTCGAAGTCGAAGCTTGTTCTGGACGGCGGCGATCTGGATATGAACGGTAAGCATCAGGTGTTCTCCAGTGTGGAGGTCACGGAGAACGGCGGTTCGGTTATTAACGGTACGCTTGCGCTCTCCGGTCTTACGGTGGATTTCAATGATGTTCTTGCCGGAAAGACTCTTGTCTATGACGGAGCCGTCGATTTTGCCGCCGGTGCGAAATTCACTCTTATGAATGCGAACAAGATCCCTCCGCCGTCTCCGTACGGCTACCGTCTTGCCGAGATAAAGGGCGGGATGGACTGGGATGACTTCGCCGTTTCGGACGCGACGCTCGATTCCCTGCCCGAACGTTGGCAGATCAAGCTCGTCGGCAACAGGGTACTTCTTCGCTATCCGGTTGGCACGGTTGTCACATTCCGGTAAAACACATAGTACACACAAAAAGAAAAAGACTATACGACAATGAAAAGAATCATAGCTCTGTTTTTGGTGGCTTTGACTGCGTCCTTCACCGTGGCTGCGCAGGAGCTGCCAGGTGCGGTGACGAAGAAGTTCATCGCATTCGGCTGGGAGTTCGGTTTCTACAATGATCCCGCCTTTCTTCTTGAGAATGCAGATCTCTTTGCGTCCACCGGAATCGACGGGGTCGGACTTTATCCGTCAAAGAAGATCGGCGGCAGGTCGAAAACGTATTCTGTTCTCAACGATCCGGAATGGAAGCGTGAGGATTTTGCGCACCAGATTCCGCTGTATAGGCAGCTGACGCAGAAGAAGGGTTTTCAGCATTCCTTTCTGAAGGCGTTTCACGCCCCCACAAACCATGTCGAATGGACTGATGATGCGTTCTGGGGCAAGGTGGCCTCTTCGATGCGTGTGGCGGCATGGCTCGCGAAATCCGGCGGAATGAAAGGCTTGTGCGTCGATCACGAAGATTACAAGATGGTCGAGCAGTTCAAGAGACATGAGGGGGAGTTGCCGTATCAGCAGCTGAAGGTCCTCGTCCGCCGCCGTGCGCGTGATATCTTCAGCGGGGTATTCAAGGAATTTCCGGATGCGGTGCTTCTTTCCTACTGGTTCCTTACGGCGGACAAGAGCTACTTCAACGCGACCGATCCAATCGCCGTGATGACGGACAACTGCGACCTGTGGCCGGCTTTCGTGAACGGAATACTGGACGTCATGCCGCCGTCGGTGAAGTTTGTGGACGGCAACGAGGAGGCGTACCGCTATGAGGCGGACAAGAACGACTTCCTGCTCTCTTCCGTTCAGCAGCGCGATAGGATCCTTGGCGTGGTGGAGCCTGAGAACCGGGCGAAATACCGTTCGCAGCTGCGCGTGGGGTTCGGACTCTACCTCGACAGCTACGTGAATCCGGAAAAGAAGCCGAACGGAGTGAACAATGTTTTCTATATGGGGCCTGTGAACGGTTCGCGTCTCGCGCATTTCGAGAAGAACGCAAATGCCGCCGCTTATGCGGCTTCCGAATACATCTGGCTGTGGGGCGAACAGAAATGCTGGGTGCCGTGGAAAACCGACGTTCCGAAATGGCTCGGTTCCGGTAAGACATGGGAGCAGGTGCTTCCCGGACTTGCGGATATGCTTTCCGCAGTGAAGGATCCTGACGGATTCATGCGCGACAAGCTCCGTCGTGGCGGTAAACTGGATGAACTTGCGACCAATCCGTCATGCAATCCGTCCACGGCTCTCGCCGACGGAATGCATATGACTACGAATTCCGCATTCGTTCCGAAAGAATATGGTTTCTGGCAGGCGATAGGCAAAAGATTCCGCAGCGGTGTCGCCGGTGTGGATGTCGGTGGTGGTGAAAACGGTGGCAGCGCACTTGTCGCTAAGGGTGTTCAGAATGGCTGTTTCCTGCTGCGCATAGATGGAGTCTCTCCGGGCGAATACTACGGAGTTTCCGTCTCCGCAAAGGGCAAGGCCTCCATTTCATGCGCATGGCAGAAGGATGGGATGTGACAGTGGTTTGTTCCAGCCGTCAATCTGCCTTTGAAGGGCAAAGAAGGTTCGTGGCGCCGCGCAAGCGGACTCGTCCGGGTGCCGGAAGGCATTGATAGGCTTGTGGTCAAGGCATCCTTCAACCAAGGCACGAACGATATCGTGCGTTTCGACAATTTTTCCGTTGCGCGTATGCTGAAGATCCAGCCGGATTTCGAAAAAGGCAAGGTGTGGCGTCCGACGGAGCGTTGGCGTGGCTTCAATCTCCAGGATGCGCACTGGAAGCACGGTTGGGTCGAGTTTGATGAGAACGATTTCCTTTTCATGAAGGAGTTCGGATTCAATTTCGCTCGTCTTCCGCTGAGCTACCGCAGGTGGCTCAAAGATCCGGATGACTGGGAGTCGATAGATTCGTCCAAATTCGCGTTTCTCGATCGTGCGATTGCCCTTGGTGAAAAGTATGGAATCCATGTGATGGTAAATCTGCATCGTGCACCGGGATACACTGTTGCCGGTGGCAGACCTGAACCGGAGTCGCTCTGGACGAGCGCCAATGCCGAACGCGTGTTTCTGAAGCATTGGAAGTTCATCGCGGAACGTTACAAAGACGTGCCGCCGTACAGGCTGTCGTTCAATCCTGTGAACGAACCTGCCACGGCGTTGGATGAGGCGACGTACGCACGTGTGATGTCCAATGCCGTCGCCGTGATCCGGTCTGTGACGCCGGAGCGTTTTGTCGTTGTGGACGGAATGGGAGGCGACAGACATCCGGTCTCCATGCTTTTCGCCGACAAGGGAATCGGCCAGGCTACGCGCGGCTATATCCCCGAAGCCGTCTCGCAGTGGAAACCGGAGCGCAACGGAAAACTCCAGCCCCCGCCGGAATGGCCTCGTGTCGGAATCGCCCCGGCCGGTGTGATTGCGGGTCCCGGAAAGCCGCATCTCGCTGAGCCGCTGGTTTTTCAATGTGGTGGACCGGGCGTGTTCACATTCTTCCCGAAACGTGTTTCAGGCGAGTGTGAACTTGTTGCGAAGTCTGGAGAAAAGGTCGTTTCGCGTATTCGTCTCACACCGAAGACGAACGATCCGTTGTGGACGGACGTGAACGAGATGAAGCGCTGGAATCTTACGCAGGGGACGTATCGCGGAGAATGGCGCTTTGAGCTTCCTGCCGGGATGAAGAATTTGTCTGTTACGTGCGAAAAAGGCGATTGGATGGACTTCAGCCGCATAGAGTTCTCTTCTGCTGACGGAAAGAAACGCGTTTCGACCCCATTCTATCACAGATTCGCGCCGCCGGTGAATTTTCGTCTCCAGCTCAGAGGATGGGCG
>JAGBFY010000527.1 GCA_017936245.1 Kiritimatiellia bacterium | reverse complement strand
GTCATACGCGTCTCACACGTCCCACCTCGCCATCGGCAAAGCGCGAAGCACAAGGCTTTCCACCTCGCCATTTGCAAAGCGCGAAGCTCACTGGGCGGCGTTTCGCCGCCCTTGAACCAAGCGGAGCTGCGGGATGGGCGGGAAGGTGTTGCACGGGACGCAAAATGCGCCGTAGTAAAACGAAGTTTTCGGAGGGAAGCCGCGCAGTCGAAGACGAGCGCACGAGCGAAGCGAAGTGGCCGCAAGGAGCCGCGAGTGCGGCGCGGCATTTCGGTGCGAGAGGCCGCTGATCGCCGTTGGCGATCACGAGCCGACGAGACGCTGACCGGCGCACCGAACGAGCGCCGCAACGCAGTGAGGGACCCGAAAACACCTTCCCGCCCATCCCCATGCGGAGCGCCTCGCGCGCGCGTAGTGCCAGAACCATAGCAATTAGGGATGTAAATCCCCAAAACCACATCCATATCCATAACCACACGATACACTGTAAAGCCCCACCCCCATAGCCCCCTCCCCAAAACGCCATGCGGCGCAAAATGCCGCCGGAGTTTGCGGAGGCGGTGGAGATGGTGAGATGCGGCGAGATTTCAGGCCGCGAGGCGGCACAGCTCTGCGGCATGTCGTATTCGACATTCAGAGAATGGATGCGCAAGTTTCGAGCGGATGCAACGAGTGCGTAGTGATAGTCAATTCGCTCATGAAAGTGTAATAAAGACACAAGGATTCGCTCATGAAAGTGTAATAAAGATATAAAGATTCACTCATGAAAGTGTGGCGTCATCTTGCTTTTGGGATGCTAATATGATATATTCATCGCTATGAAGCACAAAAAACCAGAGATTTTCCTTGAGCGAAAATTTGAGACGTTCCTGGTCGATTGGAAAAATCGTGAGGATCGCTTGCCTTTAATCATAAAAGGTGCTCGCCAAGTCGGCAAAACAGAGATTATCAGGCATTTTTCTGCAGATCGCTACTCATCATTCATTGAAATAAATTTTGCGCTTGAGCCTGCGTACAAGGCTATAACAAGAGACGGTTATTCTGCGGAAAACATTGTACGCAATATTTCATTGATTGAACCGAGATTTCAATTTTTGGAGCATGATACGTTGATTTTCTTTGATGAAATTCAGGAATTTCCAGAAATCGCCACTTGCTTTAAATCTTTTGCCCAGCAAGGAAAATTCGATGTAATCGGTAGCGGTTCGCTTCTTGGAATTCAGTTGAAGAAAATAGAATCCATCAGCGTCGGCTATCAGGAGACTGCGGTGATGCATTCTCTTGATTTTGAAGAGTTTTTGACGGCGCGAGGATACCGCAAGGAACAGCTTGAAGAATTGTACGGGAACCTTGTTGAGTCCCGTTCTTTCGGAGATGTGGTCAATGGTACATTTGAAAGGCTTTTCCTTGACTATGTCACATTAGGTGGAATGCCCGAGGTTGTGGAAAGATATTTTCTCAGGGGAACGTTTGAAGGTACACTCGCAATCCAGCGCAGAATAATATCGGATTATCGTTCAGATGTACGCAAATATGCTGAAGGTCTTGATCCCCAGCGCATTGTCGGAGTGTTTGAAAGTATTCCCGCACAGTTGGCGAAAGAGAATAAAAAATTCCAGCTTTCATGTGTCGAGAAAAATGCCAGGTACAAGGATTATTGGGGATGCGTTGAATGGCTGAATGATGCCGGCATTGTCAATATCTGCAAAATGATGGATTTTCCTGAATTGCCGATTATTGCTCATTTGAATGCGGCAAAATACAAGCTATACATGGCAGATAGCGGACTAATGCTTTCCATGTTGGACGAGGAGTCTCAGGAAGACATACGAGTCAGAAGGGATCTTGGAACTTGGAAAGGCGGTTTTTTTGAGAACATTATTGCCGAGGCGCTGGTAAAGGCCGGAGCGACGCTTGCGTATTACAAAAAAGAGAATTCGACATTGGAAATGGATTTCTTTTTGCGATCGGGAGAGTGTCTTGTGCCGGTTGAAGTGAAGTCGACAAATGGAAAATCCAAGTCGATGCGAACCATGCTTGACAGTGAACATTACAAAGATATCAAATGGGGCATCAAACTTGTAAGAGGGGATGTTGGATTCAATGATAACATTCTTACCATTCCCCAGTGGTGTGCGTTCATGTTGCCGAGATTATTGAAGGATAAAGCTGTGGGTTATTCCTTTAAGTGATAGATCCTAGCCTTTACGTGCTTGTGAAAGCTTGTTTTCTCCTTTGACCCCATGTGCGAAGTATGGGTTTAGGCGGATTTTGTGGTGTGGGGTGTTTTGCTGAAAATATAACCGTTAAAAACTGCGGTAAAAAGCGCGATTTATACAAGATAAATCCCTTAAAGTGAGCGGAAAAGTACACATTTCCGTTCACGCCGCAAATGATATCATATCGGTCTGTTTCACGCAATGACCAAAAGGAATTTTTTTGAACTTTTTTGACAACCGGTTTTTGCCCCGGATCAAACGTTTTCAGGAGGTGTTTTTTGACCTCGTGATAACGTGATTTGCTGATGCATACATGTTCAATCGCTTCGCTTTCAGTCAGTTCCCGAAGCAGTGCGCAAAGCACCCCGAGTTCAGTGCATGTAAAGCCCCTGAGAAACGTGATGACGGTATGGATGTTTTCGCTGTGCGTGTAGTTTCTTGCAAGGAATCTGTCGAGGATGCCTGCGGCCATCGGTGACGTTTGCATCCGCTGAAGTGTGTCGCTGTCGGCCAGTTTCAAGAACCGGTTCAGTGCTCTGATTATGCTGTACCGAGATACCTTGAGACGGGCGGCAATCTGCGTATGGTTCAGTCCGTGTGCATGAAGAGCGAGTATGCGCCTGTCATGCGTTTCGGCTCCTAAAAACAGGGC
>JAGBFY010000526.1 GCA_017936245.1 Kiritimatiellia bacterium | reverse complement strand
CGCCCAACGACACTGCCAAACTCATGACAATCTTCTTCATTTTCTTTTAGTTCCTTATTAATTATAATTATATCCTTTTTTCACCATCAGCCTTCTTTCCGGTATCTTCATTGTATGCCCCCGTCGAAACAGCACCATCAAGCGCAACCTTTACGAAGTGGACGGTCTTTCCCTTATGCAGGAGATGCACCTCAACCGAATTACCATCTTTAGTCCAGAGGACTCGATGCATACGAATATTTCGTTTTCTGTGACAATCAATATAGCACGTTTGTTACCAAGGTTGGGAAATATTGCTATCCCATAGGCAAGACAGAATCCTTTCTTTTATTGGTTCCTATGGTATCACAACAGCAGTGTCGCCTTCAATGGTAAATCTATCGTTATTTGCATAAAATCATATCCCCGCCCCCTCTCAAATGCCATTCGCACCCGCGCCCCTGTCGTAATGGAGAAGTTCTTCTGGATGATGTACGACCACATCAAAAGCCAGGATGAATCTTTTATCAAGGCGAGGCATAAAGGAAAGCTTTCGGGATGTGTCACGGCTATTTCCAACACTTCAATCAGTTCAATGGAGGTCTGGAACTATCCCGACACCACCTCCATGCAGGTCTCTACGCTGATCCTCTTCCATATGTTGCTATGTTCATGCTACAAGGTCCCTTTGCAGTGGTTCATTTTGCCGCCTACTTATCGCAATTTGCCGCCTACTTGCCGCAGTTTGCCGCCTAATGTTGGCAAGTAGGCGGCAAATGTCGTCAATTGAACTTCTTAACATCTTCCTACTCTTATGCACTGATTTCTTTTTAACCTCCATTTGCTCTAAAATCGCTGTCACTTCCATGAAATGACCTGCCCGTCGGCAACAAGCCGGGCTGAAAGCTTTTCGTAAGATACATCCTGTACCGGACATCCCGCATCTATCGCATGAGAGGCTGCAGTTCCCGCAACCTGCCCCAGTGCGAAGAACACTGGCTCCATTCGTATCGATCCGAATGCGATGTGAGAAGCCGAAATGCACACCGGCACAAGCAGGTTTGCACACTCCGAACGCTTTGGACAGATCGCGCCGTAATCAATCGGGTATGGCTTGAACCGCTTGCCGTTGACATCCCAGTAATCTTCTACATTTCCCTCGTTGCGCACAAAGCCGGCTGCTGTGACATACCTGCGCACATGATGCGAATCCATCCCGTATGCGCCAAGACCTATGGAACGCGAAGCCACAACCGCACCACGGCAATTATGTTCAGTCATCACATACTCACCAACGAGTCTTCTCGCCTCACGCACATAAAGCTGGTTCTGCCAACCATCGCCGGCACCATCTGTGAACTCATCGCGACAGGTTCCCCACTTCGAGAAATAGTCACGCACATCATCAGGAATGCGCGGATGATTGGCCAGCGTCCACAAGAGACCACGCTGATAGTCCAGATGCTCACGGAGGATCTTCGCCCTCTCTTCATACGAAGCTTCTGGCCATGCCCAGTTCCTGCCGATGAAGTCTGACGAAAATCCTGTGCGATTGTTTGAATCCGTCTTCCCGTTCGGCATGCGTGACATGATGAACGGAATCTTGTTCTTCCCGTCCAGACGGCCAAGCACAGTTTCATCGGGATTCGCCTTGACTGCGGCGTATTCACGGAAAAGCAGTTCATAATCATGCTCATTGTAGGAATCCGGCTTCTTGAACGGAATGCGGTTTTCGGGCACATCCGTAAGACACATGCGGAAGCAATATGCCTGCACACGATTATCCCCGTCCCCTGGCTTTGCGGAGGGGTCGTACGGTTCGATTCCGGGAAGAAGTCCAGATGAAGGATCTCCCTCTTTCACATACGGCGAAACACCATCATGGAAATTGTGGTGTTCCGAACCAACCGCTGTTGGCACGCTTCCATTGATGGTTTCACCGTAAACGGAATTGGACTCGCGCCCCACGGTGTACGAAACTCCGGCGGCAGCCATGAGATCTCCTTCATAGGTGGCGTCCACGAACATCTTGCCACGGAATGTCCTGCCGGAAAGCGTAGTGATCGATACGATTGCGCCATCACGCTTCTCCACCCCCCTCTCCCGATCCAACCTTTCTCCGCGGCGGATGTCCAAGCCATCCCGTTTTTCCCATCCTTCAAGAATCTTCAATGCGGCGGATGGTTCGAAAGTCCACATGGTACCGGCATCACGCGTACCGGCGCACTGCCCATCCGGGAAATACGTCTCGGGCTTTTGATGAATCCAGTTCTTCGGATCTGAGTAGTATTTCGCAACATCGCGGTAGAATTCGACCGCAATACCACCGAACGCCGCCTTCATGCCGATATCTGTCTGACCGAGTCCCCCGGTTGTCAATCCGCCAATACGCGTTTCCGGCGATACGACAACAACGCTCTTGCCCATGCGCTTCGCTTGAATCGCAGCTGAGATGGCCGCCGGCGAACTGCCATAGATGATGATATCACCGGTAACGGTCTGTCTACCGCCGGAATTTCTGCAGCCACAGGATACAATCGCTGCCAATGTAAACGTCGCAATGCTTTTCATATTTCGCTTCATTGCTATCCCATAGGCGGGATAGAACCCTTTCTTTGATTGTGTCTTATGGTATCATAATAACAACGTCGCCGTCAATGGGAAATCTATCGATATTTGCATAAAATCATATCTCCTCCCCTTCTCAAATGCCAATCGCACCCGCGACCCTGCCGTGGTGGAGAGGTTCTTCTGGATGATGTACGACCACTTCAAACGCCAGGATGAAGCTTTCATTAAAGCGAGGCATAAAGGAAAGCTTTCGGGGTGTGTCACTGCGATTTCCAACACTTCAATCAGTTCAATGGAGGTCTGGAACTATCCCGACACCACCTCCATGCAGGTCTCTACGCTGATCCTCTTCCATATGTTG
>JAGBFY010000525.1 GCA_017936245.1 Kiritimatiellia bacterium | reverse complement strand
TGACAACATGTCTCACGCCTCGCTTGCGGAACACCTCCGTAGCCTTCCCGGCACTTTCGGCATCAGCCACCTTGATTCCGGTAAGCAGTTCCGCCTCCGTCTCGTTCGGCGTAATCCACTCAAGACAACGGTAAAGCTTTTTCGGCAGTTTCGCCGCCGGAGCTGGATTTAGGATTACCAGCACGCCTTTGGCGTGAGCCCACTTTGCCGCCTCGAGAACCGTTTCCATAGGGGTCTCAAGCTGAAGCAGGAGTGCCGCCGCATTTTCGATATCCTTGCGGAACGGGGCAATATCCTCCACGCATAACGTGCCGTTTGCGCCCAACGCAACTGAAATCACATTCTGCCCTTTTGCGTCCACAAGGATAAGCGCCGTGCCGGACGCATTGGCACCGTCAACAACCAATCTTGCGGTGATGCCGTCCTTCCTCATGCGCTTCGCGCAGTCGCGACCGAACATATCATCGCCGACCTTCCCGATGAAAGTGCATGCGCCTTTACTTGCGGAAAGCCGGGCGACGGCGACAGCCTGATTCGCCCCCTTGCCGCCGGGATTCATCAGAAACGTCCCGCCGGACACGGTCTCACCCGGTTTTGGAATACGCTTGCCCGTCACCACCATGTCGGTGTTTGTCGAACCCAAGACAACGATTTTCTTCATGATCTCACTCTGCACCAAGCTTGCGCAATTTCGACAATGCCGAACGCACCTTTTTAAGTTCTGCATTCCCGAAGGGTCTGAACGGCGATGAGAGCACGTTTTTCACAAGCCCCATTTCCGACAGCGCCGCCTTTACGCCTTTAAGAAAGCCGCTCTGCCCTTCTCCAAGACCATAAAGAAGGTAACTGGATGTGGTCGTTATCGTCTGGAGCCTCTTCACCTCGGCGACATCTCCGCGAACTGCCGCCTCGTACATCTTCTTGAACGTACGCGGACAGAGATTCGCCCCTGTGCCCACGCCGCCATCCGCACCAAGGAGCACGGCTTCGCCCATCGCCTCATCCGGTCCCATGAAAAGCGAGAACCTGACCTTGAACGGCTCCAGCGCCACGCGATACTTGTTGAACAGCGCAATGATGGAGGAAGAATCCTTCATGGCGACGACATTCGGGTGGGCGGCGATCTTCGCGATAGTCGCCGGATCGATCACCGTGTCTGTATGCGCGGGCATATCGTAGACGACGAGCGGCAGCGGCAGACGCTCCGCAAGTTCCAGATACCATGCCGCACATTCCGTCTGTGTGAGTTTGAAATAATACGGAGGCGCGGCGACAACACACGACGCTCCAAACCGTTTGCACTTCGCGGCAAATGCAAGAGCATCCTCCATGTCCGTTTCGGTGATGCCGACGAGAACCGGTACCTTGCCCTTAACGATGGGACACACCTTCTTGACCAAAGCCTCGCGCACCGCATACGGAAGGTGCGGCCCCTCGCCGGTCGTGCCAAGAAGAAATATTCCGTCGACGCCACCATCGAGCAGATGCCTGACCATCCGTTCCGTCGACTCCACATCCAGCGCATCAGGCGCTGCAAGCGGCGTCACCATCGGAGGAATCAGACCTTTAAGCATTTTCATTTTGTTGTCACTCCTGATCTATTTCTTAAGCCAGCTTTCTTCTGCAAGGCCGCCGCCGGACTGCGCGTCGCCTATTTCGCGCACCACATCCCCCAGCCCGACATTCCCTTCCATACGCGGCATATCGCAATGCTTCCCTACATATACGTTTTTCTTCGCGCCTTGAAACACGTTGTCCTCGAAGATGATGCCGCGACCGCCATTGCGGAACGCAACCGCCAGAGACGCATGTTCGGAAAGAGTGAAGATATTGTCGCGCATTATCACCGGTCCATACTCCGCGCCGGGTCGACTGGTGGTAAAATAAATCTCCGGATACCGCTCAAAAGTCCCGGGCTTGTGATAGGTAAGCCGTCCCTTACCCAGCTCCGGAGTGCACTTGATTGTGTTGTTCTCGAAGATGTTGTTTGCGATTATGATATTGTGCGGCTGATTGATCCAGCTTCCACGACCGCCGTTTCGGAAGATGTTCCCCACGATAGTCACGTTTTCAGTGTCCGTTTCGACGGAAACCACACGCGAACCGCCCGTGCCGTCTACCGTGTTGCCGGTGATGGAAACGTCACGGCAGAAGTGCGCAATGAAGAACGCCCCCATCCGCGCGCCGGTTATCTGGTTCCCGTTGAACACGACATCGCGGCTCCACGAAATGTGCATGGCGTCTCCGCACGCATGCATACGGCACCCGCTCACAATCACGTTCTTGCCTGCCTGCACGTCGATGCCGCCCTTCCCGGGTCCTGCGCCCTTCGGCCACCAGTGCCAGAACGTCTTCAGAGTATCCGGACCGTGGATGGCGTATTTCTTCACATATTCCGCGTCCCTCGCACCGAAGCGTTCCGGAAATGTCTTGCGTTCCCACAGGTATCCGTAGTCCCACATGAATATTCCGGTACGATAGAGAGAGCAATTGCGGATGTCGATATTCTCAGCTCGCTTGGCAATCCCCTTCTCAATATGACCCAATACCGTGACTGCTGCACCTGACAGATCGCTCGCCTCAACGTCCGAAACGCTGATGTTTCGTGTCGCGCCATGCTTCGATGTAGAAAAAAGTATGGCGCGCGTATTGGCATGCGGCTCCCATGTATTCTTTTCCCGGTCCGGATCGAATACGTATCCACGGAAGAATCCGCCTCGCCACCTGACATTCTGCACGTCGCGTCCATGAAACATTATGCGATGATGCATATCGCCAAGACTCTCCGGGAAACGGAACTCCGCCCCTTCCGCCACAACAGTCATCCCGGATGAAAGAGGCACAGCCTGACGACCGGAAAGGAGATACGTCCCCGGTTCTATGACAACGCGCCGCGCACCACTTTTCGATGCGGCGCGGAAACATTCCACGAACGCCTTGGTATCGTCCGTGACGCCATCGCCTACAGGAGAGAACGAGGAAAGATTGATTACAGCCGATGCAAGAAGAAGAAGATTCATCGCACAAACCTTTTATTCATCCCTGAGGGTTTTGGACGACGGGCTGCCGCCGCCAAGATAGCCGCCTGATTTGCCGGAAGCATCTGACGACCAGAAGGCATAAAGCTTAGCCCCGTCACGCACTGAGAACTTCAGCTTGAATGGCGTATGGGACGGAAGCTTGAACGCCTGGCGACGCGTTGAATCCTCACCCTTCAGCAGACATGTTCCGATACGCTTGCCGGACAAATCCTCGGCCGTCACTTCGACACTGCCGGACTTCGCATCGGCGTTGATCCACAATCTGTCGCCCTTGGTGAACACAAGAGGTTTCGTCTCCACCGTGCCGTCCGAAAGCGAGCAGAATCCATCGCGACGAAGCGTCGCCAACCCCATCGACCCGTTCGCGTACATGCCGCCTCTGTGGACGGACTGCGACCGTTCCCGTGAACGATCCCCGGCGAATCCCGTGTAGTAGAAACGTATCTCGTCATCCATCACGATGCAGACGCCCGAGTTGGAACGGACATACCCCATGTCCCAGTCTCCGCTCCTGCGCGTTTCCGCAATGAACTCGCCGCCATCGGACATCTTCGGGAACTTCCACGTCCAGATGTTTTCGGGGGTGGAGAAGCCAAACCTGAGAGACGTGGACTTAGGCTCGCCCTTCTTGGCCCATTCGTCATTCTGCGGCTGTTTCATCACCTGGCAAAGTCCGATCATCACGGATTCATAGGCGACTGCATCCATGTTGTACAGCTCCTCGCCGTCTTTGCTCAACCCGCCGACAGCATCCTTGAGCCACGGAGCCTTCTGAGGCAGGTGCCTGGCTCCGGTTTCGAAGTTGCTGTCATAGGCTAGATGGCGGGTACGCCCGTCGGTCTTGTTCCAGGAGCGCACCGAGAAGCACCACTGTCGTTTGAACGGATTGTAGAAGATGGATGTGGCGTCCCCCGTTCCGGCGGTTCTCACCGGCGCGGTCCAGTCTATTCCGTTTTTGGACTTACGGACCTCGGAATAATTTTTGCGTGACGCGCCGCATACGTACATGAACGACTTGAAGGGATAGCCGTCCAGCGCATCGGCATCCATCACCACACTGCCCTGGTCCCGGGTTCCATTGCAGCAATAGACGAGATTGCCGCCATCCGGCTGAATCGCGGGACGAGTCCAGACGATTCCGTCCTTTGAATAGGCGTACGCCTGTCCGTTCGCCCAACCGGCGTTGTACCAGCATTTGAAGAGGCCTTCCGCGCCATCGTACCAGACTCCGCCCACGAACGGTGCCGCAACCGGATTCCACCCGTTCTTGCCGCCCTTCTCAAGAGCGGTCTCAGGCTTGAGAACCGGACTGCGTGAATCCTTGACGGGCTTGTGCCATTTCCGCTTCGCCTTGTTCATCGCCAGCAATGAATCATTGAGGAACAGCTGACGTCCGACATCTATATTAACCGGCATCACCGTTGGCTTAATCATATCGGGAACGGTCTTGTCATTGGCGCTGCGATAGCGCATGATGGAATCATCCAACCAATGGACCTTGGCCACCGGCGAACCGACATAAAGACGGGTGTCGGGCGTCTGACGGTTGAACAGGCCTCCGCTCACCCAAAGCGTCCCGCGATCCTGACGTATCACGGTTACATCCTTCAGATTGAAACCGGTGTTGTTGAAATAGCTGCATCCGAACATCCGGTTCTCCCATCCATTCATCCAAAATCCGATCGCACCGGTATCGGCATAACAGTCGCGCAGGATTTCACCGCAAGAATCGATACGGAAACAAACAGAATTCTTCAGCATTTCGGGGAGATCGCCGGGCTTCGGCGGCTTCACAGGACCACCCCACACGTGGATGCGTGTCAGACGGTTTGCTCGCGTCCGGCGAAGTGAACGCCTGTCGTGTAGTCCGTCACGATGATATCCGTGTAATGGCTGTCTCCGCCATAGGTATAAAGCCCCGTATTGCCGGCCAGCCCGGGAATGTTGGTTTTTATGAACAGATTGCGGGCTATCATCTCATATCCGCGGCCAGTGGTCTCAATCCCCACACCGTACACCTTGCCGTTCAGGAACGTGGCGTTTTCAAGCGTGAAATGGCGGTAGTTGTCGATCGCCAGACACGAAGCAAGTCCGTTTGCGTCAAGCGTACCGCCACGATAGGTGAGATTGTACTGCTCGGAATTCACACCCTTGGGAGTAGTGCGGCGGTTATACTGCCACATGGCGTCGATCTTGATCATCCAGTCCATTTTTGCGACAGCCTTTATCCGTGCGCTCGGGCTCATGACGATCGAACACAGATTGCTCACATACACAGTATGCGCAAACGTGTAGTCGTCGCCGGGTACGGTCAACACACCGCTTGCGCTCGCGTCGATGGCGCGCTGAAAACGCGGAGCGTCATCAGTCTCGCCCTTGTAACGGGGGAAGTCCGCGAGATTGTTGTCGCGCGCGGCGAACAGGGTCAGTGAACACGCTGCGGCAAAGGCACAGACGGACGGTTTTATTCTTTTCATTTATTCATCCTTTTCAAATCAAATTATCATCGACTGTCCCACAAGATCGATAGCATGGGAAATGGAATCGAAATTCTCCGGCAGGGTTTTCGTCCAAGTGGTCATCAAGAACCCCTTGAGACGCTCCGGCGATATCACCTGACGGCAGTGCGCCACCGTAAGGGGGAGATTGACGTCGTTAGACTTAATGCCCTTATCCTTGTAAAGGTAGTCGGGATACCAGTTGGTCGCAGTCGGGATCTGATCAAAGCCGTGTTCGTCGAACTCCCGGTAGGAATTGATGCGAGGCGGTTGCCATGGCTTCTCCGCCACCCTGAAGCTGCGCCCGTAGAACCAGTTCGACAGCAGAATGCGCTTGGGGAAATTCGCGTAGAAGCTCTCGCGTCTGAACCATGCGTCGTCGCCGAACATCCACGCGCGCGCGCCGTGCTTCTCCACTTCGTCGGCAAGAAAGTTGACGTCATGCCAATACAGACTCCCCTGTCGGACAATCTTCAGGTCGTAACGGTCCTGCAGCCCCATGTCGGACTCTTCATCCATTCCTATGTTGAACAGACGGGGATTGCCGAATATCTCCGCGACATCCCTGATAACGTCGGAGCACGTCTGGTAGTAACGTGGAGTTGAAACCTCATACTGAACATCGCCGAGCCATGCATCATGGAGAGTCGAGAAATTGAGCTTTGGAATCGCCTCGATGCCGCACGACTTCATGTACTCGATTTCCTTGCGCATCTTTTCAGGAGTCCATGAACCTTTCACAGCAAGCTCAGGGTGGCTGGGAAGGACAATCCCTTCACCCACATCCACCACCATGGTGTTCATTCCGACCTCCGCCATCCGGTCGATCACCTTGCGCCAGGTGCCATGATCACAGAAAAGCCGGTCAGGCAGAACCGTTTCCTTCTTCTCGTCCCCCCACATCCGGTAGCCCAGATGCACGAGAAGCGCCCATATGATGTTTTCCTTCTTCTCCTTCACCATTCTCCCCTTCAATGTACTATCACCGGTAAAGCGGAATCGCCAGACGGAAACCGCATTGAGACCAAGTGGTATTGCTGGCTACACGGTTGCGGTAGGTCGAATTGCAGTTTGCCTTGCCGTCCGAGTATCCGCCCCCTCTATATATCCGGATTCTTTTATTGTTTGAACCCATCAATCCGTCGTTCGTTCCAACCGGATCAATCTGCTCCGAATTATCCGACTCACCTTCCCTTTCGCTCCAGTCAAGGCACCACTCACGTACATTGCCGTACATATCGTACAGACCGTATTGATTCGGCAGATAGGATCCCACCTTGGCTGTACCCTGATCTGCCGTACATGTCGCAACCGCAATGTCAGCACCGCCATAGTTTTTCGCCGAACGCATGTACGGATTCATCTTCACGGCGCTGTCCGCGACATAATCGCCCCAGTGCCAGCTTGAAGCGTATTCTCCGCCTCGGGCGGCAAATTCCCATTGCGCCTCGGTTGGCAGATCGAACAGAAGCCCTGTCCATTCACGCATGGCATGCATGAAAGTCCACGAATCTACGCCATGGGCAACACGAAGGTCATCATTTGGCCAGTTAAGCCCTTGACTGTTTCCGCGGATGGTATC